>NZ_JNKX01000017.1:0-96108 GCF_000702225.1 Bacteroides sp. Ga6A2
AAACACGACGATCCTTCCTCTCGATATGGGAAAAACTAAAGGTTTTCTCTCTGCCATACAGCACCGAGAAATCCTAATGACCGATTTGGGATAAAGACGACCGACGGCAAGACTGTTAAGATAGGAAAGCTGAAGAAAGGCGTTCGCACCTTCGCCATCGACGGCAGAAAGCCTGTTGTGTGCAGCCCTATTGTAACAAAAAGTCTGCCCGACTATCCGCAGAAAGACAACCGCAAGGATTTTGTAGATAACGATTTTGCCGATGGCGACAGCGTTACAATTGTGGGCTGACTTAAAGATATGCCGCAACACGAATGGAATGCAGGAAGGGAGTTTAAGATACGCTTTGATAACATCTTTACCAGCGAGCAAGAGACATTCTATACAAAAGTGGATTCTCTTGGCAGATTCTCTCTGAAGTTTCCGCTTGTATATACGACCACAGTTGATATGGACTGGCATTCAACTGTGGTGGAGCCGGGAAAGACTTACTTTTTTCTGAAGGATTTTATGAATAATCAGATGCTCTTTATGGGCGACGATGTACGATTGCAGAACGAGGATGCCGGATATAAAATCTTTCATTCTCTTCCAAAAAGTCTTCATTATGGTTCTTTTGAGTCTTCGGAAAACGGTGCAATGGCATACAAACATCAAATTGACAGTCTGATAGCGAGTGATTTAGCTAATTTTCAGAAATATGCAGAACAACATCCAAACATCTCGCAGCGATATATCAATTACTATACCAGAAATATGAAAGCGGAGCAGGGTTATTTGTTGATGTTGTTTATCTTTCGCATGAGTACGTTGCCACAAGAGTATGTCGATTTTGTAACCAACGAGTTGTGGAACAGAAAGTACATTATCGGTAGTATCTATGATACATTCATACACTCATTCTTAATATATCAAACCGATAAGTGTAACAATAAATCAGCGATGCTTAAATCCTTGAAAGAGGAAGGCGTAACCTTTACGGACAAGGAAAACAGAATAATCGATGAATACCCCGAGATTTTTAAGAATATTGTTGATAAAATCTATACTGCAAAAACTGATGCCGAAAAGGACAAATGGATGAATTTCTACAAATCTTCGAAAGAGATTGCAGTTGTAGATTCGCTGTTGAAAAAGTACGACGAACAGATTTCTATTATGTGCTACAAAAACGCTTTTGCCTTAATCGATTCTGTTTGTGGCAGCGACAAGATTTTTCGTGACATTTGCAGAACTCAGCATATTTACGGCGATGCAATCTTTAATCAGCGAAAGTCTCTGAATCCGTGGATTCAAGAATATGTCGATAAGGAAATTGAACTTCCTTCAGCAAAGAGATTCCTGATGGAGCAGCACAAAAAATACCTCGCATTAGAGCAGAATGAAGTAAATCTGCCAGTCTTCAAGTCGGCAGACAATGTTGCAAACATGACCGACGGCGAGAAGATTCTCCGCAAGATAATAGAGCCATACAAAGGCAAGATTGTTCTGCTCGATGTTTGGGGCACATGGTGCGGTCCATGTAAGGCTGCGCTCTCGCACAGCAAGGAGGAGTTCGAGGCATTCAAGGATTATGACATTGTGTATCTGTATCTTGCAAACAGAAGTCCGGAGAAGGCTTGGAAGAACGTGATAAACGAATATAAGGTTACGGGCGACAACGTGGTTCACTACAATCTGCCAGCCGACCAGCAGTCTGCCATCGAGATTTTCCTGAATATTAGCAGTTTTCCATCGTACAGAATTATCGATACAGAGGGAAACATTATCGACCTTAAGGTTAATGCCCGCGATTTTGAAGCCACAAAACGGATTCTTGATAAACTGAAGAAATAACTTCGCGCGAGCGCATAAAAAAAGAGGCATACATTTTTCGATGTGTGCCTCTTTTTTATCTGTTATTCAGCCGAAATGAAATTCCATTTGCTGTTGTCGCTCTTAAAGTCGTATTTTGCAAGGGTAGGAGTGCTGTCGGCTACCGAATAGAGGCAATATTCGGTGTTCGTGCCCTCGCGCCCCGGAATAACCTTAGGCATTATTCTGAAAGTGCCGTCGGTAAGTTGTTCTATGCGCCAAAGCTGATTGTCTGCGCCTGTAAACTTTTCCTCGGTTGTAACCTCCATGTCCTTGGTCGAAGCCAACGCTCTGTCTGTTCCGCTTATCTTAATGGCGAAATAAGGGTTAGACAGATATCCGCCAGCCTCAGGAACGGCAACGATAGTCCAATGCTGGTGAGGGCGATACATGTAGTCGCCTGCGCGCACGTCGATGTTGCCCGAGCCCCAAGTTTGCTTAACCTCGTCGAGTGTCTGGTTTGGAATCTGCTTCAGCGGCTCGTTAAGGTCGATGTGATGCCAAGCCGCGCGTTCCTGATTCATTCTAACGAAATCGACGGCAAGTTCGAGGCTATAGCCGCGTCTTTCCGACGAAATCTGATATGTTCCTTCCTTAAAACTCTCGCCAGCCACAGGCCAGCCGTTGCGCCATAGCAGAGGACGGATTCCAAGCACGCTTCGTCCGCTGCGGTCGAAATCAGCCTCGAAATGGCACGACATAATCTCAACGCCTTCATCTATTACGGTTCTGCCAAAGTGTCCCGGACCGCAGACTCTCTTTCCGGCAGCAATAACCATCTTTCCGCCGCCGTTCTTCATGTCGCGACCAACATTGTCGATGTAAGGACCTGTAACCTTCTTGCTACGTCCGCAAACAATGTTGTAGGTAGAGTTTACGCCGTCGCAGCAAGTGCCGTGAGTTCCAAGCAGATAGTAATATCCGTCGCGATAGATGAGGTCGGTAGCCTCGCAGTCTATGGCAATGTCGAGTTCCTTGTTGCCTTTTACGCGCTCGCCGGTCTTAGGGTCGAGCTCGATTAGGCGGATGTTTCCGAAGTATGTGCCGTATGACAGCCACATTCTGCCGTCGGTTGGGTCGAGAAGAACGCCGGGATCGATGGCGTCGCAGTCTTCAAGACCGTCTGACGAAGCCACCTCGATAGGCTCGGTATATTTAAAGTCGGGCGATTTCGGGTCGAGCGATTTGTTCCACATCGTCAGGATTCTTCCGTTGTGTCCGCCGCCAAGTCCGCCGCCTGTTGCTCCGTAGATTACCAGATAGCGGTCGCCAATCTTAATAACATCGGGTGCTGCTCCGCCTCCGGGACGCTCTGCTCCGCCGTGCCACGACCATCCGTCTTCCGAAATCAATCCGCCTCCGCCAGTTCCGAAGGTAAAGTATTTTCCGTTACTCTCGGCAATGGTCGATGGGTCGTGAATGTATGGCTGTCCAGCCTGTGCAAATGCCTTGTTTATGCTTGCTGCCGAAGCAAGCAATAATGCTGCTAATGATATTTTATAAAGGTTCATTTCCGTCTATTTGTTAGATATTGTAAAGTTTGTGATAGGTTTGCCGCTTTCGTCGATGAAGCGGACGCAGAAGTCGCTCATTCCCGGACCGTTGATAATCATTCCGCGAAGAATGTTCGCACCCTTCTTTAGCGAGATGCGCTTTGACGTGCCGTCGTCCTTAACCATTCGGCGGTCGCCCGTAAGAGTGAGGATTTCAGAATTGTTCAGCAGCCATTGCGACGCTCCGTTAGAGCCAACGGCAAGGCGCACGTTGTCAATATCTTCGGTGCAGTTGATTACCGTTATCACGTTGAAGAATACGCCGTATTCGGGCTTTCCAAGCATCGTTGAGAAGCGGAACAGTTTTGCGTTGTAACTGTTGCTCTCGAGGTGATGCCACATCAGTTTCTGACCCGATACGACCGTTGTCTGCTTGTCGGCTGGCAGTTTCTTCATAGGCACGATGTGCTTTGCGAATGTCTCCTTCAGATAACTGTCGGTAAAGACAATGTTGCTGCGGATGTCCATCTTCTCAGGCTCAAGAATGCTCCATCGGCGAATAAATCCATCGGCATCTGGCGCAGATTTAGCTTCTGCCGGCTTCTTGAAATAAATAGGGCGAGGGTCGTTGGTAAGCGACAGCCAATCGACCTCAACAGGTGCATCACTCGACTTCAACGTAAGCGTTATGTCCGAGATGCCTTCGGGAAGCGTTCGGGTTTCGATGTTCACATCTTCCCACTTGTTGCCCGTGCTTTCTACCGCCAAATCGGTCTTGAAATCGCCGAGGGTTAGCGTAAAGACAGCCTTTCCAGATGATTTCATGCGCAGACATACGTTTTTTGCGCACGAACTCTTCATGTTAACCTTATTGTATCGAACCCAAGCGCCAGCAGATGGGAACTGGGTCTTCCAGCCAAGGAAAAGGTTCTTCTTGTCGAGATAGTCGATGCTTGCTCCACCGCCGATTTCAGAATAGCGGTCAATCTGAACAGGCTTTCGGGCATCGCTCACGCCCACGCCGCGCAAGGTTGGAATAACTTCCTGAATTGTTCCGTCGGCGTTGAAGAATAGCGAATCGACGCATACCGAGCGGTTCTTGTCGAACGATGGCGAATAGTCGTTGTGATGATAGAACAGATACCATTGGTTGTTGAACTCGACGATTGAATGATGGTTTGTCCAGCATCCGGTTTTCGACTCTTTCATGATGATTCCCTTGTATTCGTAAGGTCCCATCGGATTGTCGCTCATGGCGTATGCCAGACACTCTGTGCCTTCCTTCTCGCGCACCCAAGGATAGGTTAGATAGAATTTTCCGTTACGCTCAAAGGCGAAAGGCCCTTCTTTGAAGCCTTCTGGCAGGTTGGCTATGCGTTGCGGCTTGCCTTCGATGCTCAGAAGGTTGTCTGACATCTTTGCGACAACAAGACCGCCTCCGCCCCAGAACAGATAGTTCTCGCCCTTGCTCGTCTGCAAAACGCACGGGTCGATGCCCATCACGCCCTCGATAGGCTTTTGCTGCGGCTCGAACTTAGGCCAGAAAAGGTTGTTGGCAATAGCCACGCCGATGTTAAATCCGCGTCCTTCCTTCGGAGCATCGGGAAAGAAGAAATAGTATTTTCCGTCCTTCTCAACGCAGTCGGGCGCCCACATCGAGTAGCCGTCGGGCTTGCCCCAAGGCACTTGCTCTTGCGAAAGGATTACGCCGTGGTCGGTCCATTCCGTAAGGTCGGTAGATGAAAACATGTGATAATCAGCCATGCTGAACCATTTTTTCTTTGGCTCAACCGGACTGATAATGTCGTGCGACGGAAACAGATACAGCCTACCGTTAAACACTCGTGCTGTTGGGTCGGCAGTAAACTGATTCGTGATGATTGGATTTTGTGCTATGGCCGCGGTTGAAGCCAGCACAGCCAATACGGGTATCAGATTTTTTTTCATGCTGATAGGTATTATTTTATTTTGGGTTAGTTAACTTTCCAGATTTTCAGGGAGATGTAGTCTTTCGTAACCTGCGGTTCGCAGATGAAAATGGCATCGTTGAGCCAGTTGTACTTGCTGTCTTGCGGAGCCTCGAACTTCGGAACGGTACGGAAGTAAAATTCGTTCTGCCTTCCGATAAGAATTCCTACGTTGCGGACGTGGATAAACACACCGTCATCAGTCTGAATGCTGTAAATTGCCTCCAATTCGGTGCGTCCGTTCTTGCGGTCTACAAGTTGATAGTCAGCCCCTCCGCCAATCACCTTCCCTTTAATCGAAGGTCCTTCGAATGTTCCTCCTGTAATCGGAATCACCACGCGTTCGCCGTGCGATGTCTGCCCAACGGAGTAGGGCGCGCTGCAAGTAACCTTCAGTTCGAAGGCAAATTCGAGCTTCGGAGAACTTTTCTGCGCATTCGTCGGTGCCGAGCAAATGAGCATCAGCACAATTAACAGAATGTAATTTTTCATTGGTATTTCTCTGCTGTTATTTAGTATTTGTATTTTCTTATGTCGGCGCAAAAGTACAAAAAACTTTGGTTCTGTCAAATAAAAAAACTAATTTTGCTCTACTAATGTTAAACAACCAATATAATGCCGGAAAATAAACTGGAATTTAATCAATTCTATCTCAAAGATGTGTCGTTCGTCAATCTGATGAACAAGCGCATCTTCAATATCCTTCTCATCGCCAATCCTTATGATGCCTTCATGCTCGAAGACGACGGGCGAATAGACGAGAAGATTTTCATAGAATATTCCGAACTTGGACTAAGATATCCG
Source organism: Bacteroides sp. Ga6A2 (assembly GCF_000702225.1). Lineage (NCBI taxonomy): Bacteria > Pseudomonadati > Bacteroidota > Bacteroidia > Bacteroidales > Bacteroidaceae > Bacteroides > Bacteroides sp. Ga6A2. The sequence goes on from NZ_JNKX01000017.1 coordinate 6,119, forward strand.
CCTCGGTTCACGCAGGTTTCTACTGCCGAGGAAGCCAAAAAGGTGCTCGAGACAATCTCGTTCGACCTTGTAATATGTATGCCGGGAACTGACAATAATGATGCGTTCGATATTGCACGACCAATCAAACAGCAGTTTCCCGACATCACGCTGGTGGTGCTCACGCCGTTCTCACACGGCATCACACGACGTATGCAGGACGAGGACCTCAGCATGTTCGACTACGTATTCTGCTGGCTCGGCAATACCGACCTTCTGCTCTCAATCATCAAACTTATAGAGGATAAGCAGAACCTGAAGCACGATACCGAGGTTGGCGGCGTACAGATGATTCTGCTCGTCGAGGACAGCATTCGCTTCTATTCGTCTGTTTTGCCAAACCTGTACAAATTTATTCTGAAACAGAGCCAGAACTTCGCAACCGAGGCTCTGAACGCGCATCAGGCCACGTTGCGAATGCGAGGCAGACCAAAAATCGTGCTTGCCCGAAACTACGAGGAGGCGAAGGAGATTTTCGACGAGTACAAGGATTGCACTCTCGGAGTAATCTCCGATGCGCGATTCCCTCACGACGGAGTTGAAGATCCCGAGGCAGGCTTCGAATTTCTCGAATACGTCCACAGTCAGGACGAGTACATTCCGCGCATCTTGCAGAGCAGCGAGAGCAAGAATGTTGATATTGCCTACAGCAAGAACATCGATTTTGTGGACAAGAACTCAAAGGCGATGGCTCAGGATTTGCAACGCATCATTTCCCGTCGTTTCGGCTTTGGCGACCTCGTTCTTCGCAATCCCGAAACGATGGAGGAAGTTGCCCGAATCCACAATCTGAAGGAACTTCAGGATAATATTTTCACCCTTCCAAAAGAGTCGCTTCTCTATCATATTTCGAGGAACAACGTCTCACGCTGGCTTTGCTCGCGAGCCCTTTTCCCGATTTCTGAATTTCTGAAGCACATCACTTGGAAGAGCCTTCAGGATGTGGATGCGCATCGTCAGATTATCTACGATGCCATCGTTAAATACCGCAAGATGCGAAACAGGGGAGTTGTTGCCGAGTTCAAGAGCGACCGTTTCGACCGTTTCTCGAACTTTGCGCGCATCGGCGACGGTTCGCTGGGCGGAAAGGGACGTGGCTTGGCGTTCATCGACAATATGGTTATACGCCACGAGGAGTTCCAGAGTTTCGATAATGCTCAGGTTGCCATTCCTAAGACGGTGGTTCTCTGTACCGATATTTTCGATGAGTTCATGGAGAGCAACAATCTGTATCAGATTGCCTTGAGCGACACTTCCGACGAGAATATTCTGGCTCATTTCCTTCGCGGAAAACTTCCGCAGAAACTCCTCGACGATTTGTTCGCCTTCATCGATGTCGTTAAGTCGCCAATCGCCATTCGTTCGTCAAGTCTTTTGGAAGATTCACATTATCAACCGTTTGCCGGAATCTATTCAACCTACATGATTCCCTATGTAAACGACAAGTACGAGATGGTGCGAATGTTGAGCGATGCCGTCAAGAGTGTCTACGCATCGGTCTACTATCAGGACAGCAAGGACTACATGACCGCTACCCGAAACGTCATCGACCAAGAAAAGATGGCGGTAATTCTTCAGGAAGTTGTCGGAACTCAGTTCGGAAACCTCTTCTATCCGCACATCTCGGGCGTGGCTCGCTCGCTTAACTACTATACAATCGACGACGAGAAGCCCGAGGAAGGCGTTGTGAGCCTTGCTCTCGGTCTTGGAAAATATATTGTAGACGGCGGAATGACGCTCAGAGTTAACGCTTATCATCCCGACCATATAATGCAACTCAGCGAGACTGAATTTGCGCTTCGCGAGACTCAGACATCGTTCTATGCCCTCGACATGAACGATGTTGCCAAGGATTTCAAAGTGAACGATGGCTTCAACATCAAGCGAATACTTGTCAGAGAGGCAGAAAAAGACGGCTCGCTCAACTACATTACAAGCACTTTCGACCCATACGACCAAGTTATTCGCGACGGATTCTATGAAGGCGGACGAAAGATTGTATCGTTCAGCGGTGTGCTGAAATACGATGTATTCCCGTTGCCGAAACTTCTCCAACTTGCGCAGGAATATTGCCAGAGCGAGATGCGCCGTCCGGTTGAAATAGAGTTTGCAGTAAAACTGAATCCCGACAAGACCGGCACATTCTACCTTCTTCAGGTGCGCCCGATTGTCGATGCAAAGAAGGAGTTGAAAGAAGATTTGACAAAGATAAGCGACGGAGATGTGCTGCTGCGTTCGCACAAGTCGCTCGGTCACGGCATCATCGATGATGTTTTCGATGTTGTTTACGTCAAGACCGAAGGTTACAATCCATCTAACAATCAACTTATTGCCTACGATATTGAGAAAATGAACCGCAAGTTCCTTGAGAGCGATACACACTATGTTCTTGTCGGTCCGGGACGATGGGGCAGCAGCGACGACTGGCTCGGGATTCCTGTTAAATGGCCACACATTTCGGGTGCAAAAGTCATAGTCGAAGCAGGTCTGACCGACTATCGAATTGACCCGAGTCAGGGAACGCATTTCTTCCAGAATCTGACATCGCTCGGCGTGGGCTACTTCACGATAAACGACTATCTTGGCGACGGAGTGTACAATCAGAAGTACCTCGACAGTCTGCCTGCCGTCGAAGAAACCCAGTATCTCCGCCATGTTCACTTCAGCAAACCTGCCGTTATCAAGATGGACGGTCTGCATAGCGAGGGCGTAGTGATGCTTCCAGAGAAAGATTGACAATAAATAGACACTCCGATTCGTTTGAATAAAAGGCGAATCGGAGTATTTTTCAAAGTTTGTGCATCTGGAAAATCATCCGATGGCACAATCTTCAACGGCAGAAAATGAAAAAGTCCGTAATCATCAGCGATTACGGACTTTCTTATATCAAGAAAATTCTTTTTTACTTAATAATCTCAAGTGCCTTGAAACACTTCTTCAGGCGGTCAACGCCAAGGTCAACCTGCTCTTTTGTGTGAGTAGCCATAAGCGCGAAGCGAACCAAAGTATCCTGAGGAGCACATGCTGGCGGAACAACAGGGTTAATGAACACACCTTCTTCGAAAGCCATCTTTGTTACCTCGAAAGTCTTTATAGGGTCGCGAACGTACAATGGGATGATAGGAGACTCTGTTTCGCCAATCTCGAAACCTTCCTCGCGGAAACGCTTCAAAGCGTAGTTTGTAACCTCCCACAAGTGCTGCTGACGCTCAGGCTCGTTCTGAATAATGTGAAGAGCCTCGCGAGCCGCTGCCGTAGCACCCGGAGTTGCACTTGCTGTAAAGATGTACGTACGAGTTGTGTGACGCAAATAGTTCATTGTGTACTTGTCCGCAGCACAGAAACCACCGATTGAAGCGAGCGACTTCGAGAATGTACCCATAATGATATCAACATCGTCGGTAACGCCAAAGTGGTCGCAAACACCTCTACCTTGCTTACCGAATACACCGAAGCCGTGAGCCTCATCAACCATCAGACTGGCGTTGTACTTCTTCTTCAACTCAACAATCTTGTCGAGCGGAGCAAGGTCACCTTCCATAGAGAAGACACCATCAACGATGATGAGCTTAATCTGGTCTTCTGGCAAGTTAGCAAGCAATCTCTCAAGAGCATCCATGTCGTTGTGCTTGTACTTGAGTGTCTTGGCAAACGAGTTTGAACAACCGTCAACGATAGAAGCGTGGTCGCGGTCATCACAGATTAAAGTAGCGTGGCGGTCTCTACCGATGGCAGAGATGACACCAGCGTTTACTGAAAAACCTGTTGAGAATACCATTGCCTCGTCCTTGTGAAGGAACTCTGCAAACTCTTTCTCAAGAGAAACGTGGATGTCAAGTGTTCCGTTCAGAAATCTTGAACCGGCGCAACCTGTTCCGTACTTCTTTGTTGCTTCGATTGAAGCGTTGATAATTCTCTGGTCGTATGTCAAGCCCATGTATGAGTTTGAACCAAACATAAGAACCTTATGACCGTCCATGTTAACTTCCGTGTCCTGTGGACTATCAATTTCGCGGAAGTATGGATATATACCTAAATCCTTATATTTTTGAGGCTCGGTATATTTACTTAATTTTTCTTGTAATAAACCCATAAATCAATTTTCTGTCGGGACAAACCCGTTGTTTTTCCGCTGTGTACATTTTTACGAACACAAAAAACTGTGCAAAGATAGTAAGAAATCTGACTTGTCGAATAAAAATGTAGAAAAAAATACAATAGCGACTAAAAGTCAGCCCCTTTTTTCGTCTATTCACTTATTTTGTTATAATTTTGTCACCTCAAAAAGATATCAACTCATATATGATTATAAAAAAGGTAGTCTTTATTGTCAATCCTATATCCGGAACAAAAGGCAAGGAAGCAATCCTGAAACAGATTGAGTCATCACTCGACAAGAACAAGTACACATACGAGATTAAGAAGACTGAATACGCAGGACATGCGGCGATACTTGCCGAGCAGGCAGCGAAAGACGGCATTGATATTGTCGTTGCCATTGGCGGAGACGGAACAGTAAACGAGGTTGCACGCTCGCTTACGCACACCAATACGGCGCTCGGCATTATTCCGTGCGGTTCGGGAAACGGACTGGCAAGGCACTTGCAGATTTCGATGGAGGCAAAGAAAGCCATCGACATCATAAATAAAGGTGTGGTTGAAAGTGTTGATTATGGTAAGATTAATGGACTGCCGTTCTTCTGCACATGCGGAGTAGGTTTCGATGCCTTTATCAGCGCAAAGTTTGCTCAGGCAGGAAAGCGAGGACCTCTGACTTATCTCGAGAACACGCTTCGCGAGGGTGTAAGATACAAGCCCGAGACTTACGAGATTGAAGACGAGGCAGGAACACACAAGTACAAGGCATTTCTGATTGCCTGCGCCAACGCTTCTCAATACGGAAATAATGCTTACATCGCCCCAAATGCATCTATGAGCGACGGACTTATGGATGTTACGGTAATGGAGCCATTCAATATGCTGGAGGCAACGGCTATTGCCCTTCAGTTGTTTACAAAGACGATAGAGAAGAACAGCTGCATCAAGTCGTTCAGATGCAAGAAGTTGACTATCCATCGCAGCAAACCTGGCGTTATCCATTACGACGGAGACCCTGTAATGAGTGATGCCGATGTTGAGGTCGAGATGATTAGCGGCGGACTCAAGGTTGTTGTAAATACCGAAGCAAAACCGATGGTTTTCAACTTTGTGAAGACATTCTTCGAATATGTCAATCTCGACGCTTTTCATACCGAAGTTATCGACAAGGTAAGGTCGGAGATTGTCAGGACAAACCGTAAGATTCTCATTCTTAACCGAGACATTCTCAGAAAACTTACGAAACAGCAGAATAAGCAGTAATAAACAAAAAAGGCGGAATCAAATAAAGATTCCGCCTTTTTTGTTATGCTAACATTCTGTATTATCTGTATTATCTTAACTTGAAAATCACAGGGAAATAACATTCGCATCTTACCTTTTGTCCGTTCAACTCGCCCGGCTGCCAGTTTGGCATTTTTGAAAAGATACGCATAGCCTCTGCGTCAAGATCAGGGTCTACCGATTTTACAACGCCAATATCTGTAATTGAACCGTCAATCTCAACCGTGAAACCGACGGTTACTTTACCCTGAACTCCTTTCTCCAATGCTTTCTGTGGGTATTCAAGGTGTGATGCTATATATTTCATACAACTTTCAGTCCCTCCCGGAAATGTAGCTGGAATGTCTACAATCTGGTAGACCTTGTCATCTGTCTGTGCCAACGACACAGAAGTGCAAGAAAAAAGGCCTGCAAGAAGTAATGCTATTACTTTAAATTTCATTTTTGATCAAGATTAAAGTTTTTAATAAAACTCAACTTTTACTATTCGGTGCAAATATACAAATAAATTAAAAAAAATGTTATCTTTTTAAAGAAAATATTGTGCCATTAAGGTATTTTATTGGTCGATTCTATGTTTTAGCGCAGATAAAGTTCCTTCAGATTGTGCTTGTCATGGAATCTGGCAAGGTCGACGTAGCGTTTTATGCCCTTAACTCTTCCTGTTTCGCTATACTGCCAAATCGTGTACGTGCCCTTTCCTCTAATCACAGGCGGACAGTCGCTGTATCTGCCTATGTACAGGTGGTATCTGTTGAATTCGGGGGCGAGGATGTCGTTGTAATGCGACATCGTACTATATATAATAGGTTTCTTACCGTAATATTTTTCGAGCAGAGACACGAATTTTTTCAGAGCCTTGCGTGTGCGCTTTATGCTATAGCCGTCGCACGTCTCAAAGTCGACCATCGGCACAAGGTCTTGCTTTTTCTTCGGAGCATGTTTTATGAAGTTCTTGAACTGCCATTCAGGCGATGATGTCATGTGAAAGTAGTGGTAACTTCCAACTTTGAAACCAGCCTTGCGCGCGCCTTTCAGGTTGCGGTTGTATTCAGGGTCTACGAAGTCTGCGCCCTCTGTTGCCTTTATGTAAACGAATTTTATCCTGCGGTTTTTCTTTACTTTATTCCAGTCAATTTTGCCATTGTGGTGCGATACATCTATTCCGCTGTAATTGCTGCTCGGAATAGGAGCTGTTAGTTTGTTTTTCGTTCTTTTTTGTGCACTAAGCGACAGGAATGAAAGCAGACAAAGTATAACGGTGAAAATATATTTTGCAATTCTGAATCTCATGCTCGTATAAAAAATTCGTGCAAATATAGCAAAAAGCGCAGTTATCACCAAATAAATAACGAAAAAAGAGCCACTTACAATAAGCGACTCTTTTTCTCATTACTCAAGTAATTTGTTCTTTCTCGAAAATTATTCATTCAATCTTTATTCTCTGTTACCCTTTGAATCTTTTCTGTTCAATCTTTAACCTCTTCAATTAAAACTAAACTTTCCTTTTTAATTATCCTTACAATCTTTAACCTTTGTAACACCAGTAATATTATCCTTTTTTTGTATACAATCTTTACCTTTATCTCTTTTTGTTGGTGCAAAGATATGACATCTGTGCTTTTTATGCAAACAAAACAATGTTTTTTAGCATAATATTTAGTATTTATTGATTTAAATCAATTTAAATTTGTTTGCTGCGCAGATGCGTCCTGTTCATCTTTGCTTTTTTCATTTTCAACTTTGATGGTCAGTCGTTCGTCGCCTTCGCTGTAGTCTGCAAAGATGACAGACCACTCAGGCAGATTGTTGTTTACAAGCAAGTCTGCAACGTCGTCTTCGATGTAGTTTTCGATGGCGCGACGTAACGGACGCGCTCCGAACTGAACGTCGTAGCCCTTCTTTGCTATGAATTTCTTTGCCGCATCAGACACACGCAGGGCAAACTTCATATCGAAGATGCGCTTATGGAGTTTAGACAATTCAAGGTCTACAATCTTCAGAATTGCAGCCTCGTCGAGTTGCTGGAACTGGATAATCTTGTCTATTCGGTTGATGAATTCAGGCGAGAACTGTTTGTTTACCGCCTTTTTGATGACCTCGTCGGCCTGTTCCTTGTTCAGTTCGCCGTAGTTGAACGAGAATCCGAGTTGATGACTGAAGTCCTTCAGCTTGCGTGTTCCTACGTTCGACGTCATGATGATTACGGTATTCTTGAAGTTTACCGTACGGCCTTCGCTGTCGGTCAGACGGCCGTCGTCCATCACCTGAAGAAGAATGTTGAAGATGTCGGGATGCGCTTTCTCAATCTCGTCGAAAAGCACGATAGAGTAGGGATGACGACGAACTTTCTCGGTCAGCTGTCCGCCCTCTTCATAGCCAACATATCCCGGAGCCGCGCCAACCATTCGGCTAACGTTATATTTGTCCATGTATTCGCTCATGTCTATGCGGATTAGCGCATCTTCCGTGCCGAACATACATTTTGCAAGTTCTTTGGCAAGATAAGTCTTTCCGATACCAGTAGGACCAATGAAGAGGAACGAGCCGATAGGTCGGTTAGGGTCTTTCAGTCCCACGCGGCTGCGCTGGATTGCGTTGACCAGATTGTCGATGGCTGTATCTTGCGCTATGACATGCGATTTCAGCGTCTGGCGCATATCCTTAATGCGTACGCTCTCGTCCTTTGCAAGTCGCTGGATTGGAATTCCGCTCATAAGCGAAACGGTTTCGGCTATGGTGTCTGCGTCTACCGTCATGCGTTTTTTAGACAGATTTTCCTTCCATCTGTTTTTCTCTTGCTGAATCTCGTTTTCGAGCATTATGCCACGGTCGCGGAAACTTGCTGCAAGTTCGAAATTCTGTTCCTCTGCGGCATTATTCTTCATCTTCATAACCTGCACCAATTCCTCCTCCTTCTTCTTTATAGAACTTGGGATGTCGTCGATATGAATCTGAAGGCGTGAGCCTGCCTCGTCGAGGGCGTCGATTGCCTTGTCGGGCAGACATCGGTTTGTGATGTACCGCTCAGTCAGTTTTACGCACGCCTCTATGGCAGCATCGGTATATTTAACGTTATGATGCTTCTCGTAATATTCCTTTGTCTTGTTCAGAATCTCTATTGTCTCCTCGATGCTCGTTGGCTCTACCATCACCTTCTGGAAACGACGTTCCAGAGCGCCGTCTTTCTCGATGCTCAGCTTGTACTCCTTTGTGGTGGTTGCGCCGATGCAGCGAATCTCTCCGCGAGCAAGAGCCGGCTTCAGAATGTTTGCTCCATCCATGCTTCCGCCGCCTGCGCCCGAGCCTACAAGCGTATGAATCTCGTCGATGAAGAGGATGATGTCTGTATTCTGCTTCATCTCCTTCATTATGGCTTGCATACGCTCCTCAAACTGACCGCGATACTTTGTTCCAGCAACCACGAGCGAGAGGTCGAGCGTGTAGATTTTCTTGTCGAGCAACTGTGGAACGATGTGCTTTGATGCTATCTTCTGCGCCAGACCTTCAACGATAGCGCTTTTGCCAACGCCGGCCTCGCCTATGAGTATTGGATTGTTCTTCTTTCGGCGGCACAGAATCTGAATGACGCGTTCAATCTCCTTCTCGCGACCTATAACGTTGTCGAGTTTGCCTTCGGCTGCCTTTTGCGACAGATTAACGGCATACTTGTTTAGGGTAGGGGTTGCCTTTGCCTGCTTCACGCTTTTCTGCACAGGGGCAGAGCCGTTTCCAAACATCGGCTGCCCAGCGTTCTTCGAGAAGGTGTCGTCGTTGTCGTCGAAGAGTTCGTCCTCGTCGTCAATATCATCTTCTTCGTAGTCGTAAGACGAATCATCGGACAGGTGCATCTCATCTTCTGTACCCTCATTTTCGATGAAAGTAGACAGGGACTCGTATGTCAGATTATATTTGCTAAGCAAGAATGTGCCGATGAACATCGTGAATTTGAGCGATGCCAGAAGGACATGTATGAGGTCAGTAAACTCATCGCCAAGAACGTAAGCCTCGTCCTCGGCAGCAGAGATGTATCGCATAGACTCTGACGTGAGAACTCCTTCCTCGCCGCTGTTGCCAACCTCAAGCACGTTTGACGTGTGCAGATGGCTCTCCATGTTGCTAATCACATCTGGGATATTAACGCCGAACGACTCGAGTATACTGTTGATATACTGATTTTTCATCGTCAGAAGCGTGTAGAAAATGTGTTCCGGCTTTATTCCACCACCACCAAAAGTCTTTGCAGTTTCCTTGCTTTGTTCGAGCAGAGTTATACACTCTGGAGTATATTTTGCTTCCATTTTATTTCGCTTTGTAATTTTGTGAACTGCAAAGATAGCACTATTATTTTAGATGTGAAAATTTTGCCGTATTTGTTCAACTTATTTTTGATTGCGGACGTTGGATGATGTGTTTGTTTAGTTTAATTCAGATATTTTGTTTGGACTTTGTTTGCAGGCTTGTATTTATTTGTTTAATGCGCAAATTCGACACAAATATTTTTTTGTGTGTAAAACCGTAATACAATTAGTAATTCTGTACATGAGTTCCCCAATCGCGATCATGGTGATAATACTCACCATAGCCAAAGAAAAAATCCCTGACTTCATTTCGTTCTATTGCCTTCTTGTAATTGTTCATTTTCTTGTTTTTTAGATTATACTCGCTTGGAGAATTTGCAAACTCTGCCATTAAGAATCGTTCAAACCTTGTTCGGGATTCCTTCGGGTTTCGTTCGGGAGAAATGCCATGTAAAGGTACAACAAAAATCGAAATCGAAACAACTTTTCAAAAGATTGTTTTGGCAAAAGTCACTCTTCGGCTTTTTGGGGGCACAAACAGCCAAGCCCATAGCGCGAAAGTTAAAAAATGTTACACCTAATTAAATACAGACAAATATATTTGGCTAAATAAACCTTATGGGTTACATTTGCATCGATTTTGGCTGAAGAGCAAAACAAAAAAGAGTTTCTGAAGCCATAGATTAAGCAAAATTTAACATCAAATTAACATTTCTTTACATTTTTTAACACTTTGATTCGCGCAAAATAAATATCTTTGGACGCTAAAAACGAGCCGAAAAGCCGCTTAAAACGGATTTTACGGTTTTTAAGGCATTAAAAATACTAAAAACGAAATAATAAATGGCTGAAGTAGACAGAATTAGAAAAGTCAACATTGAGGAGGAGATGAAGTCCTCTTACATCGACTACTCTATGTCGGTAATCGTAGCGCGAGCATTGCCGGATGTAAGAGACGGATTCAAACCTGTTCATCGCCGTATCCTCTACGGAATGGGCGAGTTGGGCAACACACATGACAAACCATACAAGAAAAGTGCGCGTATCGTAGGTGAGGTACTCGGTAAGTACCATCCACACGGCGACTCTTCTGTTTATGGTGCGCTGGTGCGTATGGCTCAGAACTGGAACATGAGATACACTCTTGTTGACGGTCAGGGTAACTTTGGTTCGGTAGACGGCGACGGCGCAGCAGCAATGCGTTACACCGAGGCGCGTCTGTCTGAACTTGGCGAGGCAATGATGCAGGATCTTGAGAAAGAGACTGTAGACATGGCTCCAAACTTCGATGATACATTGAAAGAGCCGACAGTAATGCCGACACGCATTCCGAACCTTCTGGTAAACGGTGCTAACGGTATTGCCGTGGGTATGGCTACAAACATCCCTACACACAACCTCTGCGAGGTTATTGACGGATGCGTTGCGTTCATCGACAACCGCGACATCGACGTTGACGGTTTGATGCAGTACATCAAGGCTCCAGACTTCCCAACAGGAGGATATATATATGGTATGGGCGGCGTTCGCGATGCCTACGAGACTGGTAGAGGTCGCGTGGTAATGCGCGCCAAGGCTGAGATAGAGAGCGATGTTGCTCACGATAAAATCGTGGTAACAGAGATTCCTTACGGAGTAAACAAGGCTGAGCTCATCAAGAATATTGCCGAGATGGTTATAGACAAGCGCATCGACGGCATCAGCAACGTAAACGATGAGTCTGACCGCGAGGGTATGCGTATCGTAGTAGACGTTAAGCGCGACGCAAACGCAAATGTTGTCCTGAACAAGTTGTTCAAGATGACTGCTTTGCAGAGTAGTTTCAGCGTAAACTGCATCGCCCTTGTTCACGGCCGTCCACGCCTGCTTTCTTTGAAAGAGTGCATCAGCAACTTCGTTGAACATCGTCACGATGTGGTTATCCGCCGCACTCAGTACGATTTGCGCAAGGCTCAGGAAAGAGCGCACATCTTGGAAGGCTTGATTATCGCCTGCGACAATATCGACGAGGTTGTTCACATAATCCGTGCATCGCGCGATGCAGCGGCAGCCGTATCAGGCTTGATGAGCCGTTACGAACTCGATGAGATTCAGGCTAAGGCAATCGTCGAGATGCGTCTGCGCCAGCTCACAGGTTTGCAGATGGAGCAGTTACACGCTGAGTATGAAGAGTTGTTGAAGATGATTGCTTACTATCAGCAGATTCTTTCGGACAACGACTTGTGTATGAAGGTTATCAAGGACGAACTTCTTGAGGTTAAGGACAAGTATGGCGACAGCCGCCGTTCAGAAATCGTTCTTTCTGCCGATGAGTTCAACCCAGAAGACTTCTACGCAGATGACGATATGGTCATCACAATATCACACCTCGGCTACATCAAGCGTACTCCGCTTGCCGAGTTCAGATCGCAGGCTCGCGGCGGTGTAGGTGCCAAGGCAAGCACAACGCGCAACAGCGACTTCATAGAGTACATCTATCAGGCTACAACCCACAACACGATGATGTTCTTCACCAAGAAGGGACGCTGCTACTGGCTTAAGGTCTGGGAGATTCCGGAGGGCAACCGCACATCAATGGGACGCGCCATCCAGAATATGCTCAACATCGAGGCTGATGATGCCGTAAACGCATTCATCAACGTCAAGAACCTTAACGATACCGAATATGTAAAGAGCCACAACTTGGTATTCTGTACAAAGAACGGTATCATAAAGAAGACAAGCCTTGAGCAGTACTCTCGTCCGCGTGCAAATGGTGTGATAGCAATCAATATCCGCGAAGACGACCGCGTTGTTGATGTTGTTCTGACAAACGGCGACAACGAGTTGATGATTGCAAACCGCAACGGTAGAACAATCAGATTCAACGAGAATACATGCCGCTCGCTCGGTCGTGTCTCAACAGGTGTTAAGGGTATCGTTCTTGACGAGGACGGCGAGGACGAAGTTGTAGGAATGATTTGTCTTGACGATCCTCAGAATCAGACCGTTATGGTTGTGAGCGAGAAGGGATTCGGAAAGAGAAGCGAGATTGAGGATTACCGCATTACCAACCGTGGCGCAAAGGGCGTGAAGACTCTGAACATCACAGATAAGACAGGCAAGGTTGTGGCTATCAAGGCGGTTACTAACGACAACGACTTGATGATTATCAACAAGAGCGGCGTAACAATCCGTCTGAAGGTTGCCGACGTGCGCATCATGGGACGCGCAACTCAGGGTGTCAAACTCATCGACCTCTTGAAGCGTAACGACCACATCAGCAGCATCTGCAAGGTTTCTGCTGCCGACGAGGAGGAAGAACTCGAGGAAGGCATCGACCCAAATGAGATTGCCGACGACAACGCTCAGAACGAGACTTCTCAGGATACAACAACAGAGAACATCGAAGAATAAATTAAGAAACAGGCGAAAGGCGGTTGAGACATGCCGCCTGCCGCTTGACATAATAGAAAAAACGTTTAATTTAATAAATCTAAAAATGAAGAAAGTATTATTGTCAGCATCTCTAATGATGCTTGCTGGTGTATCTTTCGCACAGGTTGCAAATATCAAGCAGGCTAAGGCAGAAGCCGACGGCAAGAACTTTGCCAAGGCAGAATCTCTTATCCTCGATGCAACAAACAGCCCTGAAACTAAGAGTAATGCAGAAGCATGGCACATTGCTGGCTATGTTCAGTCAAAAATCAACGACGAGGAAAACCAGAAGATGTATCTTCGCAAGCCTTACGACACAACTAAGTTCTACAACAGCGTTGTAAAGATGTATGAGTTCTGGTCTAAGTGCGACGAACTTGAGGCTGTTCCAGATGCAAAGGGAAAGGTTAAGTTCAAGCACAGAAAGGACAACGCAGCCCGCATGAAGGCAGACCGTGGTAACCTTATCAACGGTGGTATCCACTATTTCAACGCTCACAAGTATCCAGAGGCACAGAAGTTCTTCGGCGCATACGTTGACGAGGTTAACTTAAAGATGTTCGAGAAGGACAATCTTGCAGCAACCGATACACTTCTTGCAACTATCGGCTACTACGCTACTATGGCAGCAATGAACAACAAGGACTACGATGCTGCTATCAAGTATGCCGCTTATGGTGCAAAGTCAAAGAATGCAGACGAGGCTAAGAACAGTATCCAGTTCAAGGCTGAGTCATACAAGCAGAAGGAAGACGAGGCTAAGTATACCGAGACTCTTATCGAGGGTATGAAGGCATTCCCTAAGGAGGCTCAGTTCTTCTTCGGTAGCATGGTCGACTACTACAACTCAAAGAACCAGCCGGAGAAGGCTATGAAGCTTGCCGACGACATGCTTGCTTCTAACCCTAACGACTACTACAACTTGTTCATCAAGGGTTACCTGTTGCAGTCAAACAAGAAGTACGAGGAGGCTATCTCTTACTACAAGAAGTCTATCGACGCTAAGGACGACTTCGGTACAGCCTACACTTGCATCGGTAACTGCTACGAGTTCTTGGCTCAGGAGTATGGCGACAAGACTCCAACAAACAAGTATGACAGAAAGGAGTTCAAGGAGTTCTTCATCAAGGCTCAGCCATTCTACGAGCAGGCTCGCGCTTTGAATCCAGAAGACAAGACTCTTATTCAGGCTCTCTATCGTGTTTACTACAACACAGACAACGAGGCTAAGACTAAGGAGTACGAGGCTCTTATCAACAACTAATATTTGTTTAACAACAGTATTATTCATAGGGCAGACGCGCATAACGTCTGCCTTTTTCTTTTGTTTTCTTGTTTTTATTCAAAACAATTCGTATCTTTGTGGCACTCTATATCATTAAAAACTTGTACTGCTAACTATAATGTGTACTATTAAATCGAATTATTTTTATCTGACAAACCACGACGATGAGAAGAGACTTGGTGCATGGATAAATACCGTCGGCTTTCAGGAGATTCCTGCCGGAAGCAACTATCCGGTTAGCGAACATCCCGCAAGTTATCTGTTCAGCGTGAAGAAGGGCAGAGTGCTCAACGAGTATCAGCTTGTGTACATAACCGACGGAGAGGGCATCTTTATTCCAAATCTCGACGACCCCGATTGCGAGGAGATACACATTAAGAAAGGTACAATCATCCTGCTTTATCCCGGACAGCGGCATACCTATTATCCGCTTCAGAAAACCGGATGGAAGGAATATTTCATCGGATTCGAGGGCGATTTCTTCTTCAATCTGATAAAAAGAACATATCCGGAGCAGAAGAACTGCTGCTTCAACATTGGTCTGAATTCTGAAATAATTCAGTTGTTTCTGAATGCCTTGTCGATGGCAGAGAACAAGTTCTCGCATTTTCAGGACTGTCTTGTGGGAATTACGTTCCACATCTTCGGATTGCTGTTCATCGCAGCCGACAATACCGACGACGTTAGTTTCTCGACAAAGCAGAAAATTGAGCAGAGCAAGATTTACATGAACGAGCACATCTCTGAAATGATAGACTGGGACGTGCTTTCGAGAGAACTTGGCGTAAGTTATTCGTGGTTCAGAAAGGAATTTAAACTGATTACCGGCGAATCGCCTGCCAAATATTTCGCCGCCTTGAAGATTAAAAAAGCCCAAAAACTGCTTGCAGAAGAAAGACTTACGGCAAAGGAGGTGGCTTATGAGTTGGGATTCCCGTCTCCCGAACTGTTTTTGAGTAACTTCAAGCGGTTTACCGGGCAGACGCCAACGGATTTTAAGAACAGTAAACATTAAAAAGTACATGAGGATAAACAGATTTGGATACACACTAACATTCTTATTAACTTTAGCGTCATCATCTGACATATATGCACAAAGGGCTGAGCGTAGTCTTCAGTATTTTCCAGAAGGCAGAGGATTTGCCTCTTATAACGGAAAAAACAGATACACTCGCGCTCTATATGGCGGACACTCCGATTTCAGACTCGAGACAAGCGACCGGCCTGTGTTTGCCACCTTCACAAAAAAAGAAAAAAGAAACATCCAGTTCTTTCTGCATCTGGCAGACGGCAAGAGGCTGAACTTCGACGAACTGGAACTTTGTACAGCATACTACTTTCCTGGACAGAGAAAATATTACATAAGAAACTCATCGCTCGGAATCGATATTGACATGACGGCTATGTGCTGTTACGACAACGACGAGGCTATCTGGCGGATTGTCTGCAACAAAATGCCCGAAGGCTCGTATATAAGCTGTGTCGTTTCGATGATTGAGGCGAAACATCTTTACCGAAATGGCGACATGGGCGTAGAAACCACGCCCAACTTTTTTGAGGCTTCGAAGGAGCACGAACCGCTAATGACAACCGAGATAAAGCCAGAAAAGGAAATATATATAAGATATAACGATGGTTCGGTTGCAAAGATGCCTCTTAACGATGGGAAAATGCTCTTTGCCGTTACTCAGTTACAAAGCAACCATCTTGCCAATCAAGTAGTTATAAATACTCCAGATAAATTTCTTAACACTCTTGGCGGCGTCCTTACATCTGCTGCCGACGGTATATGGGATGAAAAAGTGTGGTTGCACGGGGCTGTGGGATGGCGTGTTCAACTTCCGGGGTGGAGAGCGGGTTACTCGGGCGACTTTCTTGGCTGGCACGACCGCGCAAGAACGCATTTCAGCAACTATGCCGAAAGCATGGTTACAAATGTTGAGCAAAAATTCAGTCATCCGATGCAGGATGCTACCTTGAATTCCGCGCGTGCCGAGAAAAAGTGGGGTTCGCCTATGTATAGCAACGGCTACATCTGCCGCTATCCGAACAAGGCAGACAACATGAATCACTACGACATGAATCTGTGCTACATAGACGAACTTCTGTGGCATCTAAACTGGACTGGCGACCTCGATTTTGCGCGAGAGATGTGGCAAAAACTTAAGCTGCATCTGGCATGGGAAAAACGTAACTTCGACCCCGATAACAATCATCTTTATGACGCATACGCGTGCATCTGGGCAAGCGACGGTCTCTATTACGATAGTGGTGACGTAACTCACTCAACAGCATATAATTATCGAGCCAACAAGATGGCAGCCGAAATTGCCGAACTAATAGGTGAGGACGCGACTCCATACCGTACCGAGGCAGAGGAAATTCTGAAGGCGATAAACAGCAAACTATGGATGAACGACCGCGGCGTATGGGCAGAATACAACGACAACATGGGCTTGAAACGTCAGCATGACGCGCCTGCTGTCTGGACAGTTTATCACGCCATAGACAGCGACATCGCAACGCCGCATCAGGCTTATCGTGCAACCGAATATGTAACAAACAACATTCCGCATATTCCAATAAAATCGAACGGAATTACGAAGGATGATGAGATGATTAACGCCGGCGATTATGCCACAATCTCGTCGTCTAATTGGATGCCATACGATTGGAGCGTAAATAATGTGGCTTTTGCCGAGGTTATGCACACCGCGCTCGCATTCTTTCAGGCAGGCAACAAAGAGGCTGGCTTCAAACTGATGAAGAGCTGCATTCTCGACGGAATGTACATGGGCTGCAGTCCCGGAAACATCGGTCAGATAAGCCATTACGACGCCGCCCGAGGCGAGTGCTACCGCGATTTCGGCGACCCTGTAGGAGTAGCATCGCGCTTGGTTATTCAGGGACTTTTCGGCATAAAGCCAGATGCCTTGCATCGCAGACTAACCATAAATCCGGGCTTTCCGAAAGACTGGGCAAATGCCGACATCACCACGCCCGACATCTTCTACAATTTCAAACGCGAGGGAACATCGGACAAGTACGAGATAAAGCATAACTTTGCAAATGTCGATACCGTAACGCTAAGAATTCCTGCAAGATACACAAAGTTCGACATCAAAAATGGCTGTCAGATTCTTGATTACCGGTGCGACAACGAGAGTTTCGACATGCCTCACGTAATATTCAAACTGCTGGCAAAAGCAGGACAGAAGGTAAGCATCGAGTTGAAAGGCAATGGCAGCAAGATTAGCAAGAGCAAGGCAAAAGTCGTGAGAGTGAACACGGGCTTGGCTCTTCTTCAGCAGGAAAACAGAGCATGGTGGATTTCTACCGCGCTCGACGAGAGCGAGCGGGACAAATCGTCGCTTGTTGCCGGTCAGTTCAGCGACATCAACGTCGATGCGCTCGAGCCTATCGACATCAGCAAGTACTTCAACGCAAAGGTAACCGACATATTCAGAAACAGGTACGAATCGCCTCGCTCGCCTTATACCACGCTTACGATTCCAATCCACGGATATTCGGAATGGTGTCACCCAAAAGATACTGTAAACATCGACGACAGCGGTCTGCGCAAGGCGATAAAAGACAGTATATTTACTGCGCCAAACGGCATAAAATGGCTTTCTCCGAAGGAAGGAAACAATATTGTCTACACCTCGTTGTTCGATAATTATCCCGACGAAGCGCTGATTAGTGTCGGCGGAAGCGCATCGCACGCATATCTGATGATGGCAGGCTCTACAAATCCGATGCAATGTAACATTAACAATGCCGTTGTGGAGTTTCTTTATACCGATGGGACGATACAGAAATATCCACTCTACAGCCCTGTAAACTGGGCTCCGATAGAGCAGGCGTTCTACGAGGACGGACTGGCGTTCAACCGAAATGCTGAGTCACAATACCGCCTCTGTCTGAAGAGTGGAAAAGTTAGCAACAATCTGCAAAACGAATTTGGCGCAAAAGGTGCTCAGGTTATGATTGACGGCGGCGCGGGAATCATCCTCGATGTTCCGCTGGACAAATCGAAGCGACTGAAATACATCAGATTACGAACACTTAGCAATAACGTGGTTGCCGGTTTAATGGGCATCACGTTGCAACGATAAACAAAAAAGTCGGGTTCCTTTATTTTTTGGAATCCGACTTTTTTATTTCTGAATAAGACTTAAATCTTCAAGTTAAAACCAAGGTAGAATGTTCTTGGAAGGGCAGGACCGTAGATGTATCCAGCATCCTTATCCATGCCTCTGTCCAAGTCAGTCTGATACTGGTTGAACATGTTTTTGACTCCTGTACTGAACTCAAGAGTGTAGTGCTTGTAAAGATGAACTTCGTATGAAATCTTTGCGCCCATCTCGAAGAAACTTTCAGACTGGATTTCTTCGTCCTCAGCAATATATCCAGCCATATGCTGCACAAGCATGTCGCCAGTAACCTTTCCGTCAACCGTGAACGAGAGCGGATGAATAGGGCTGTATCTGACAAGGAAATAACCGTATTTGTCTGGAGTGCGGAACATTCTGCGCTGCGGCTTTATGTTCGGGTTGTTACTCCAAGTGAAATCGGCAAGATAGCGGCTTCTCTGCAAAGTTACACCTCCCTGAAGCATGAAAGTCTTGCGATAGCCAACTTTTCCCTCGATGTTTATGCCACCAACATATGCTCCTGCTGAATTTACGCGAGTGAGCAGCAGATTTCCCTTCTCGTCGTGACCGTTTTCAGTCAAGGCAAAGACATCGTTCAGACGGGTGTAGAAACCCTCAATAGTAAGGTTTGTGTCCCACTTCCCGAAGTGATGATAAAGGTCTGCGCTACCGCTGATACTATGCGAATATTCAGGCTTCAGATTTGGGTCGATGCTGATGAGAGAAACCTCTCCGCCCACGGCTCCGACGTGCAAATCCTCGTCGTATGCCTGTGGTGCTCTGTATCCGCTTGCGTACGAAACGCGGAAAATCATATCTTCGACAGGAGTATATCTGACGTTGGCTCTTGGCGATAGCACCACGTTATGAAGCATGTTGTGCTTCTCTATTCGCGCACCCACAAGGATGCTTATCTGCTGGTTTTTCCATTCATTCTGGAGATATCCACCTGCAATCTTTACATCCTGCCTCATATCGCGTCCGTAGCCAAGAATACGGTCGTGCAGGTGATTGAAAGTGTATTCGAGTCCTGCGCTGATATCGCCCTTTAGTTCTTTTACAAAAGGATACGAATATCGGTATTGAGTTCCGCCAACTGCCGTGAAGTCTTGCGTGCTTCCGTAGGCGTCAAGATTTTTGTTTGTTCCGAAGTAACTTTCGCGACCTATATGCTGAAGGCTACTATAGAGAGACAGGTAATGGCGGTCGTCTGGCGAATAATAGTCCCATCGCAGCGAGCCAGCATCGATATTGTGTCGCAACTGCTCGGCAAGGTCTGCCTCATGAGCGGGAAGGTCGATGTTGCATCCGCCTCTTCGATATTCGCCGACATGATGATATTCGGCTGTGATTTTTGCATAATCAGATGTCTTGAAGAAACTTCTGAGTCCTGCCGTAGTGCTGTTAAGCAACGGAATATTCGAGAATCCGTCGCCGTTATGGTCGTACTGCTTGCGATTGCGCTGAACACCGAACACAAACAGCCCCATATTGCTGTTGTCGGTAATTACCGATGCATTGAAAGCGGTATTGATGTCGTAACTGTCTTTGCCCACAAGCGACGAGTTGTGTTGCACGTTTACGAAGTTGCGCGTAGGCTCTTTCGTAATGATGTTTACAACGCCGCCGATGGCATTTGCGCCGTAAAGAGCCGAACCGCCTCCGCGGATAATCTCAACGCGGTCAACCATTCCTGCCGGAATCTGCTCAAGTCCGTAGACCGATGCAAGCGACGAGAAGATCGGACGCGAATCCATCAGAATCTGCGAATACTGCCCCTCAAGACCGTTGATGCGGAGTTGTGGCAATCCGCAGTTCGAGCAAGTCTGTTCAACTCTCAAGCCAGTCTGATAGTTCAGAACGTCAGCCATGCTATGCGCATTGGTCATCTCGAAGAGAACAGGCGATACCACGTTTACGATGCTTGCAGCCTCCTTGCTTTTAGTCTGATATTTGTTTGCCGTAACAACAACGTTGTCTACCAAGAAAGATTCCTCGCGCATTTTTATATTCAGTTCAAGCATCTGGTCTTTCTTCAGGTTCACGGTACGCTCTTCGGTAATGTAGCCCATGTACGAAAATACAACGGTCTGCTGTCCTACGGGAATATCTTTCAGAAAATAGTGTCCTGTTTCGTCTGATATTGTGCCGATTGATGTCCCCTTCAATTTAACGGTGACGTAACGCATACATTCTCCCTGCTCGTCTGACACATGACCTAAAATGTGTGCATCCTGACCAAACACAGTCATCGCCATGAGGGAGGTAATAATCAAAAAAATAAATCTCATATAATAAGTGTATTGTGTTTTGTCTTTTTAAGAGCGCGCAAAGTTACTAAAAAAAACTCAATTATAATTAGGTGGCATATCTCTATGTGCTTTATTTTCCGGTCAAAATAAAAGGTTACGGCTAAAAAAAGAAGCGTAACCCTTTAAAAAATGTCTTATTCCACAACCGTGAAGCCGTATTTTTTCAGAAGTTCCCGGTACTCGTCAGTCTTTTTGTATTTGTCGAGCCATTCGTTAAGTTCTCTCAGCAAGCCCGTGCTCGACTTATGTACTGCCCACGAATAGAACTGATTAAAACTCAGCTTTTTGCTAAAATCAAGTTGAGGATAGTCGGCTGAATATTGCCGGGCGATATTCGCATCGCAAACGGTGTAGTCGATATCATCGTGGGCCACAAGGGCAAGAAGTTGTTCCGTTCCGTATTTGTTTATTCTGCCGATATTTACGTTTGCCCCGATTTCATCTTGCAGATTTTCGAGTCGCATTATGTAGGGCGAACTTTTCGGAATGTAGAGCGTTCTGTTTTCTAGTTCCATCGCGCTTTTAATGTATTTTGTCGAATCGTCAGGATTGAAAGCTCTCTGAACCAGCACAAGACTGTTTATGCACACCGAATTTGTAAGCACGAAAATCGAATCTTTCTCGGATGTCTCGACCATCGGGATAGGCGATGCGATGAGGTCGCATGCACCTTCTTTCAGTTGCTTGTACATCTGCTCGTACGAACTCGAGGCATTGATGCTCAGCGCAAGACCGTGACTTTCGGCAAATTCCTTTATCAACTCGTAGTGAAAACCCGATTCGCCGTTCTCGCCAGAAAAGAAAACTCCGTCGGCATACTCGCACGTTACTTTCAGCGTGCCGGCTCTCTGAATGCGTGCATAATCACGGTTCAGCGCAATTCTCTGCACAAAAAGGAATACTCCTGCAAAGGCAAGGACAACGGCACAGAGCAGCGCAATCTTTATCGCCTTCTTGTGCTTTCGGATTTTTTCGATATCAATCATAGAAGTTCCAAGAAAGACCGAACCTCAGCATGCTTGGGTTCATGGCGTAGTGAGGAACGGTGAAGTTCATCGAGTTGCCTGAACCTTCGAAGAGGTTGGTGTATGTTACATAGAAGCGCAGACGCTTCAGGAAGAAGTTCATGTAGGCGTTTGCAAACGGAAATCCGCCGATTTCAACCCTGTCTGCCTCGTTCTGGCTCTGGTTCATATACTGGCCGACGATTGGCGAATATTCAGGAGCATAATACTTCGTGAAATACTTCAAGTCGACGCCCATCTGCAACTTCAGAACCTTGTGCGACAAGGCTACATCAACATAAAAATTATGGTAGAAATTCCACGATGGCAGCGGAATAATATTGTAGTCTTTTGTGTACTGATACGTTACTTCGTTGTCGAGATGGAACACTCCGAGCTTGAAATTCTGTTCGAGTTTTGCACTCACAATCTGAATGTTTTTGTCGTACTGTCCAACGGCAACGCTGTTGTTGTAGGCGGTAATCAGACCATTGTTGTCGCGCTGCGTATTGCTGTCGTTGTAGAAATAAGCATAGTTTTTGATGTTCTCAACAGCGGCTGTCAGACGGGTGCGAGTGCGTTCAGACGACAAAGTTCCCTGCAAACGCATTCTCGTCATATTATCAAGCGAGAACTTGGCATCTCTGCTTGTTCCCCAAGATTTCAGGCGCGAGCTGAACGTCGTCATGTAATACGACGGCGCAAAGTTATCGATAAGTCCGCTGACATGAAGTCCGAGCGTATCGTTCAGAACCTTCACGTTCAAATCGGCATTTCCATTGAGGTTATACTCGCCGAAGTTATCGCCTGTAATGGCATATTCGCCTGTAACATTGTAGTTTACGTGCTCACCATGTGCACGTACCAACTGTCCGCCGATTCTAACGTCGTTCTGGGTATCGTATTTCATTGTTGGGTCGATGTACGACTCGTACACATGATTTGCCGTATAGTCAGAGAACAGATATTCAACGCTTTTCGTCTGTCGCCAAGTCTGATAGCCGAACCTGCGGAACTCGTGTGAGATGAAAGCCTTTATTCCTGCCACGGCATATTTATTGAATCCTTCGAGAAGACTGATGGCAAACGTATTCTTAACGAGCAGAGTCTTTGCCTTATCGTTGATGTCATCGCCTAAAAGTTTGCTCGGATTATAAATGCTGTCTATGAAGTTTGCAGGAATATTGCCGCCAATCAAAACGTGGTCGTTATTCTGAATGTCAAGCGTGTGAATAAAACTCGTAACAGGCACGAACTCAAGTTTTTTGTTTACCGAATCGCCAACCTCGCGATGAAATCCAAGGTTGTATCGATGAGTCAGGAAAATCAGATTGTTATCATTTCTCTGCCACAAGTTTCGTTCCAAATATGTAGGAATATCAGTACTATTGTACGACCTTGAAAAACGCGAAGGGTCGATGATGTAATAATCGTCGGTAAGTCCGCCATTTTCAGCCATCTTCATGTGATTATGACTGTAAAGAAACTGCATCTGATATTTGTCGCCAAGATGATAGAGATGCAAAGAACCATTCATATATGATGATGACTGACTTACATAGAATCCTCGCGAGTACAGATAATCGAACTTGAATCCGCCGCCCCAATACTTGTTTGCGCTTGTGGCAAACTTTATCGTGAGCCAGTCGTCGCCGTCGTTCTTATCGCCTGCGCTATGATAGGTTATATTGGTATATGGCGATTTCGTATCAGAAAACAAATAGTTTGTCGGCTTTGTCATGAAGAAGTCGAGCGGGTCGGTGAAGAACATGTTAGTGTTATGCTCTCGTTCCATGTAGATGCGCGAAATGCGCGGAGAACCGAGCGTTCCGATATGGTTGTAGTGTCCCGTCATCCCCTCGGGGAAGACCGTATTGTAGAAGTTTATTCGGGCTGTGTCGGCATCGACAGCTGTTCTGTCGCCAAAACGTCGGTCGATAGTCCACTGCCTCACATCAACAGGAACAACTTTGTCATCGTCGTGACGAAGGCTGTCTCCGTTGTCAACACGTTCACCATACTGATCTGTGACGACTGTTCCGTCACTATTCAACAAACTTTGTGCCGCTGCAGAGACTGGCGCAAGGGCACAAAAAAAACATATATAAAAAAAATTCTTCATATTTCTGTGCAAAGATAGTGCAAAATAATTATATTTGTAAATCAAATACTTGTAAAATTATGAAAAGGCTTCATTTAAAACGTATATTCGTATCGATTTGTTGTCTGTTTATCTCTTTTAATTCCATTTCCGCCGGAGATATTTATGTTGATGCAAACAACGGAAACGACAAAGCCAACGGCACTTTTAATGAGCCAGTAAAATCATTGGCACAAGCATTTAGGATTGCAAGAGAATGGCGCAGGCTGAAGTTGCCGGAGGCAAACAACGGCATAACCATTCATCTGCGCAAGGGAATACATTATCTTTCAGAACCGTTGTTTATACGTCCAGAAGACAGCGGCACACAAAATTCACCCACAATAGTAGACGGAGATGGCTCGTGGATTAGCGGCGGAATTGAGTTGAAAAAAGGCGAAAGAAAAGGGAATATCTACGAGTTTGATGCCCCGATTGTAGGCACCCATCCGCTCGAGATAAGGCAACTTTACTACGCCAGACTGGGAATAAACCGGGCATCAAACATTCAGAACGACGGAACGTACGACAGAATTATCGATTTTGACAAGGAGAAGCGTGAAATCGTGATTCCGACTCCGGCAAATATCGAAGAGTTAAATAAAGAAAAGCAGATAGAGATGCACATCGTTCAGCGATGGGCGTCAGCAACTCTTCGCATAAAAGACATGATTGTCGAGGGTGAGAAGACTCGCGTAACATTTCATGAGCCAGAAAGCAGAATTGAATTTGAACATCCGTGGCCGCAACCGGTTGTAGACGGAGAGAACGGAAGTTCTGCCTTTAGTCTGAACAACGGTTTGTGCATGGTCGATGAGCCGGGCGAGTGGTATCAGGACCTTTCGACTCACAAAATTTACTATTGCGCCGAACCTTTCTTCGGAAAAAAACTGTTCAAAAAGACGAGCGAGAGCGCAGATGTATGTCCCGAGGGGCTTGTCGCTCCAGCGTTGCAGACGCTTATAAAAATCGACGGAACGCTTTCTCGTCAAGTCTGCAACATCGTCTTCAAAAACGTGACGTTTGCCCATACGGCATGGCTTCGTCCAAGTTACTTCGGAAACGTTACTCTGCAAGGTGGATTCCCGATTGTTGATGCCTACAAACTCGAAGTCCCGGGATTGCCGGAAAAAGCATCGCTCGAAAACCAAGCGTGGATTTGCCGTCCGGGAACCGCAATCTCGGTGAGAGGGGCAAACAACGTGACATTCAGCAATTGCAACTTCAACTATATGGCCTCTACCGCCATCGACTTTGAGTGGGGATGCAAGAATTCCACCGTCCAAAATTGCATCTTCGAAAGCATCGGCGGAACGGCAATCATGGTCGGAGCATTTCCGTCGGGCGGATTCGAAACTCACGTTCCGTACAAAGCCGCAAACACCGGTGAAATCTGCTCGGGAATAACGATAAAAAACAATCTGATAGTCAGCGCAACTGGTGAGGATTGGGGATGCGCGGCGATAAATGCCGGTTACGTTTCTGACATCAGCATAGACAGCAACACAATAAACCATTGCAACTGGAGCGGAATCTGTGTGGGCTGGGGCTGGACGGCTCTGAAATCGGACATGAAGAACAACCGCATCACCAATAACATCATAAAACTGTTTGCCGAACAGTTGCACGATGCCGGCGGAATCTACACGCTTAGTAATCAGCCAAACTCGGTCATCAGCAACAATATAATAAAAGATTACGGAGCTGCGCCTTATGCCACAAACGACAGAGTCTTCTACATCTATTGCGACGAGGCGACAAACGGCTTCGTTATCGAAAACAATTATTGTCCTGAGGAGAAATTCGGCACCAATCAGAACGGCAAGAACATGAAATGGCGCAACAACGGCAAGAAAGACATTCTGCCGGTAGAAGCGCAATAGTTGTAGAAAGCAACGAGGCAAGAAAGTAAATATTTAAAAAAAACATTTCTGTTTGTCAATATTTATTATCTTTGCACTATGGAAGCAAAAGAAAGAATTGAGCAACTCCGAAGAGAGTTGCACCAGCATAACTATAACTATTATGTGCTCAATGCACCTGTAATTGGCGATGAGGAATTTGACCATCTGATGCGCGAACTTCAGGATTTGGAGAACCTTCATCCCGAATTTTTCGACCCAAACTCACCTACGCAAAGGGTAGGAAGCGACATCAACACCGAGTTCACTCAGGTAACTCACAAATATCCGATGCTTTCGCTTGCCAACACCTACAATCAGCAGGAGGTGGCAGAATGGTTTGCCCGAGTAAAGAGCGGACTCGAAGGCGAGGACTTTGAAATCTGCTGCGAGATGAAGTACGACGGACTTTCAATCTCGCTTACCTATGTTGATGGCAGACTTGTAAGAGCCGTTACGCGAGGCGACGGAACGCAGGGCGATGATGTTACGAGCAACGTGAAGACTATCAAGAGCATACCTTTGCAACTCACAAACGGCGGCTATCCGCACGAGTTTGAAATAAGGGGCGAGATTCTCATGCCGTGGAAGGTGTTCGACGAACTTAATGCCGAGCGCGAGAAAAACGGCGAACAACTCTTTGCTAATCCGCGAAACGCCGCTTCGGGCACGCTTAAATCGCTCAATTCGGCACTCGTGGCATCGCGCAGACTCGATGCTTATCTCTATTATCTTCTCGGCGAAGAAATCCCGGCAGACGGACATTTCGAGAATCTGGCCGAAGCCGCAAAATGGGGATTCAAAATCTCGAAGGGAATGAAGAAAGTAAAGACCATCGAAGAGGTTTTTGACTTTATAAACTATTGGGACGAAGAGCGAAAGAACCTTCCGGTTGCAACCGACGGCATCGTTCTGAAAGTCAATTCAACAAGACAACAACGTCATCTGGGCATGACTGCAAAGTCGCCAAGATGGGCAATAGCATACAAATTCAAGGCCGAACGCGAATGTACTCTGCTGAAAGATGTCATCTATCAGGTGGGACGCACAGGCGCGATAACTCCGGTTGCCGTGATGGAACCGGTTCAACTTGCAGGAACGACCGTTCAGCGGGCATCGCTCCACAATGCCGACGTCATAGCAGAACTCGGATTGCACGAGCACGACTATGTCTATGTTGAGAAGGGCGGTGAGATTATTCCGAAGGTCGTTGGCGTTGATGAAACCCGAAGAGAACCCGAAAGCAACCCGATAAAATTCATAACCCGATGCCCCGAATGTGGCGCGGAACTTGTGAGATACGAGGGCGAAGCGGCTCACTATTGCCCAAACGACGTGGTTTGTCCGCCTCAGATTAAGGGTAGGATAGAGCATTACATAAGCCGAAAGGCTATGAATATCGACAGTCTCGGTCCTGAAACCGTGGACGATTACTACAAGCGCGGACTAATCCACAATGTTGCCGATCTGTATCTAATAGAGGTGAAGCAGATTATGGGCTTCGACGGCAACAAAATCCGAAGTGCAAACAAGATTGTAAGAAGCATCCGCGAGAGTTGCAACGTTCCTTTCGAACGAGTATTGTTCGCCTTGGGCATCAGATTTGTGGGAGAGAGCATAGCCAAGATTCTTGCACGGCATTTCAAGAGCATCGACGCACTTCAGAAAGCCACTCTCGAAGAACTTACAGACATCGAAGGCATCGGCGTTGCCATAGCCGAAAGTGTAATCAGATATTTCCGCGACCAGCGCAATATCGAGATTATCGAGCGTCTGAGAATGTACGGCGTTCAGATGGAAATCTCAACTCAGGCGCAGGAAGGCGCATCTAACAAACTCGAGGGCAAAAGCATCGTAATCAGCGGCGTTTTTGCAAAACATTCGCGCGACGAATACAAACAGATGATTGAACTTCACGGCGGAAAGAATGTCGGAAGCATCTCGTCTAAGACAAGTTTCATTCTGTGCGGCGAAAACATGGGACCTTCGAAACTCGAGAAAGCAAAGAAATTAGGTATTCAAATGATGTCGGAAGACGATTTTTTGAATTTAATTGAGTAGTTATATAGGCTATAACAAAAAAATATATTACTTTTGTCGTCGAATTTATAACAAAGTGTAACTTCAAGGTATGGTTAAAAATATATTCAGGGGTATGGGCGTAGCCTTGATTACTCCTTTTAAGGCAGACTTTAGTGTTGATTATGAGTCGCTTGACCGTTTGCTCGACTATCTTATTAACGAAGGTGCAGATTTTTTGTGCATCCTTGCAACAACAGGCGAAACGCCTTGTCTCTCTGCCGAAGAGAAGTCAAAAGTTAAGAACCTGATTGTTGAAAAGGTTGCCGGACGCATTCCTATTCTGATGGGCTGCGGCGGAAACAACACAATGGCGGTTGTTGAGGAACTGAAGAACGGCGATTTCAAAGGCATAGACGGAGTTCTGTCTGTTTGTCCATACTACAATAAGCCATCGCAAGAGGGTTTGTACCAGCACTTCAAGACTATCGCGGCAGCCACAAACCTTCCAGTTGTTCTCTACAACGTACCGGGACGCACAGGCATCAATCTTGCAGCCGAAACAACACTCAGACTGGCACGCGACTGCGAGAACATTGTGGCGATAAAGGAAGCCTCAGGAAACTTCACCCAAATTGACGATATTATAAAAAACAAACCTGCCGACTTTGACGTTCTCTCTGGAGATGACGGAATAACATTCCCACTCATTACACTCGGAGCAACAGGCGTGATAAGCGTTATAGGAAACGCTCTTCCAAAAGAGTTCAGCCGAATGGTGAGACTTGCGCTCAACGGCGACTACGACAGCGCACGAACCATACATCATCGCTTTACAGAATTGTTCAGTCTTCTGTTTGTCGACGGAAATCCGGCAGGTGTAAAGGCTATGCTTAACAGCATGGGAATGATTGAAAACGTTTTGCGTCTGCCACTTGTTCCGACAAGAATCACAACAATGGCGGCAATAAGCAAAATAGTAAGGGAATTGCACATTAAGTGCTGATTTTTTTAACATTTTTATTTTTATGAGTAGGCTCCGGTATCAGCAAAGGTATCGGAGTTTTTGTCAATAAGATTGATTATGACTAAATATGCAATAAAAATAACCTTGGCAATGCTTTTGGGCTGCAACTCTATGCTGGCGCAGAAGATCGAATCGGTCTTCGTTACGGAAGACAACGCGGCTCTTCGCCTGACACCGAGCGAAAATGGCGAACTGATAACAAGAGCACCACGCTACACACCATTCAGAATAAAAGAAAAACTTGACGGCTGGTATTTGGTAGAAGAATTCTACACAAACTGCCGATATTATGTTAGCAAATCTCAAGTTGCATCGCTCGATGTACGCGGCGACAGCATTCAGATTCCCGAAGGAACATACACAAAAAATCTTGTTGAAGGCGTTGGAAGAAGGCGCGCAAAAATCGAAATTGCGTGGACGCTGAAAGCCGATTCGACAGCGAATAACGCAAACGTCGTGATTGTAAACTATAAGAAAACAACAAACGGTAGACTTGCCGACCAAGCCGTTTTCAGAGGAAAGATGCTGAATTCCTGCGTTTTACTTTGCGAGGAGAAATTGACAGCAAACGGCTCTGCACAAAAAACGCACAAACTTTTCTGGTACGTTCAGGGATGCCTTTTATACAACGGACATTCGTACACATTGAAGGCTGTAAATCCTTAGTTTTCAAGAAGAAGGCGAGTCTTTGCTCTGTCTGGTTTTCCTGTTTCAGTCATCGGAAGGGTATCGACCGCAACAATATCTTTTGGCTGCCAATATTTAGGCAACGTTGAAATGGCATTTTTCAAAAGTGCCATTTTCTGTTCTGTCACGCTCGCGTCAACAAGCATAACGACTTCTTGCCCAAGCACTTGATGCTCGCGCCAACTTATTCTGAAACAATCTTTCAAACCCGATTCTTCGGTCAGAAGTCGCTCAACTTCCTCAATCTGAACCTTTACGCCACCAGTATTTATTGTGTTATCCCTTCGTCCGATGATTCGGAACTGACCGCGCTCGTTAATCTCGGCTATGTCGTTGGTTATCAACTCTTCGGAGCAGACGGACGGAGCATCAATCACAAGCGTTCCTTCCTTGCTGATGCTGATTTTTACGCTCGGAAACGGCGTGTACCAAAGCGAGGAATAATCGCCGTTCAATCTTCGGAGAGCGATGTGCGACAGCGTTTCAGTCATTCCGTAAGTGCTCCAAACGTTGTTGGGAAAAGATTTCAGAGTCTCAGCAAGATTTGAATCAATCGCTCCGCCGCCGATGATTAACTGCTTTATCCGCCTAAGTTTTTCAGCCTCCTCGGGAACTTGCAGACTTTTAATAACTTGCATCGGAACCATCGCTGCAAACGTCGGAATTTCAGCAACATCGCGAAGCGGATGAGACGACGGTTCGACATCAATTAGGCGAAGTCCGCGCTCTATGCTGCGCACAACGACCATTTTCCCTGCGATGTAATCGAGCGACATACAAAGCAACGCCGAATCGCCCGACTTCAATCCAAGAAAATCGCATGTTATACGGGCACTTGCAAGCATTCGTTTCTTTTCGACAAGCATCTCTTTCGGTTTGCCAGTAGAGCCCGATGTACGCACCTTAATAAACGCATTGTCGTCGTTCCATTCGCTGTAAAAGTCTGATAATGTCATGGTTTGTAATAAAGTCTTTCGCCCTCGATGTGTAACGGATAGTCAATATTATTTGTAAACAACATTCCTGTGCCAAGTCCTTGTGGCATAGGCGTTTTATCAGGGCACGACTCTTGCAGGCCTGCGCACCAATGGGCGATGGCGTTCAGTCCCACGTTGCTTTCGAGAGCCGATGTTGCCCACCAGCCGATGTCTCGTTCTTCGGCAAGGCGAATCCATTCTTCAGCACCGCAAAATCCGCCGTGAAGCGACGGTTTCAGAATGATATATTGCGGTCTGATGGTGTCGAGAAGTTCGATTTTCTCGCTCCGCGTGTTGATACCGATAAGTTCCTCGTCGAGAGCAATCGGAAGGGGAGTAGCGGCACAAAGTCCAGCCATTTTCTGCCATTGGCCAGCCCTAATAGGTTGCTCTATTGAATGAAGATGGTTTTCTGCAAGAAGTTGAAGTTTCAGCATGGCATCATCGTCAAATGCACCGTTGGCATCGACGCGAATCTCTATCTGTTCGGCCGAGAAGTTTTCGCGAATCATTCTGATTAGCGAGAGTTCATTGTCGAAATCTATCGCACCAATTTTCAGTTTGATGCAGCGGAAGCCGAGGCGCATTTTTTCTTCGATGCGATGCCTCATCTCGTCGAACGTGCCCATCCAAATCAAGCCGTTGATAGTGATGCCTCTTTCGCCGCGCGAAAAAGCAGTCGATGAAAGAGCTGTGCTTCCGCCAGCGCTCATCTGCATCACGGCAGATTCGAAGCCGAAAAGCATGGACGGATACGGACGCATCTCTTCCTTCAACTCATTGCTGAGACTGAAATCTGTATTTTGAGTGTTGATTTCCGATTCAAATCTTTGAGCAAAAGCACGAAGAACGTCCTCATAATCAGCAATATCGTCGCAACTCAGTTTTGGAAGCGGTGCACATTCGCCAATGCCAAGCAGTCTTTCGCCATCGCGAACCTCGACATACCACACCTTTCTGACGGTGTAAATGCCTCGCGATGTTCCAGCCGGCTGCTTGAAGTTGAGCGTATATGGTCTGACAGTAACTCTCATTACGGAATGTATGGATATTGGTCGAAATCAGGGTCGCGCTTCTCCAAGAACGCTTTTCCGCCCTCCTGAGCCTCGTCGCTGAAGTAATAAAGCATGGTTGCATCGCCTGCAAGTTCTTGAATACCAGCCTGCCCGTCGAGTTCAGCATTCAGTCCAGCCTTTATCATTCTGATGGCGATAGGGCTGCGCTTCATTATTGTCTTTGCCCAATCAACAACCTCGTCCTCGAGTTTGTCGAACGGAACAACTTTATTTACAAGCCCCATTTCAAGAGCCTCTTGAGCGGTGTAGAGTTTGCAGAGATACCAAATTTCGCGTGCCTTCTTCTGGCCTACGATGCGTGCAAGATATGACGAACCGAATCCGGCATCGAAACTGCCGACCTTTGGACCTGTCTGACCGAATTTTGCATTCTCGCTTGCAATCGTGAGGTCGCACACAACGTGCAGAACGTGTCCGCCACCAACCGCAAAACCGTTTACCATTGCAATGACCGGCTTTGGAATTGAGCGAATCTGCTTCTGCACATCAAGTACGTTCAGACGCGGAATTCCGTCTGTGCCGACGTATCCGCCACGACCTTTAACGTGCATATCGCCGCCGCTGCAAAATGCCTCGGTCTTCAGCCGTTCTTCTTCGGTCTGACCTTCCTTCAGAGGACTGTGAGCACCTGTCAGAACAACTACGCGGACATCTTTCGCCTCGCGACAATAATATAGCGCATCGCTAATTTCCCACGTTGTTCGCGGTGTGAAAGCATTTCTGTATCGTGGTCGGTTGATAGTTATCTTTGCAATTCCCTCGAAGAACTCAAAAAGAATTTCTTCGTATTGTTTGATTGTCTTCCAATTTCGTTCCATATTTTTATTGTTTAGAGATATGTTCAAAATATTTGCTGAATTCGTTTTTGCTCGCCTCGCTGTCGATAAAAAGTTCGAGAATCGAGGTGTGAGAATCTACGTCGTCCATAAACTTGCGGAAAACATCTTTTAGTTCCGAAAGATTCTCCGCACAAAAATATCGGGCGTTGAATGCCTTGGCAATATGCTCCGCGCCGGCAGAATGTTTTCCTGCAATGTATTCCTGATAAGACGAAGCTTTATCAAGCCCTTTCAGATTTCTGAAAATCTGACCGAGATGATTGTTGAATACAACGATTCGCAATTTGTTGCACGACTTTTGCATATTCATACTGTCCTCAATCCAAAGGGCATTGCTGTCGTAAAAGAAGGCGAGGTCGCCAACCAAAAGCAGCGTGTCTCTTCCGCCAAGTCTGAAGCCTTGAGCAGCAGAAACGCAGCCTTCAATGCCGTTTACACCACGATTGCAAAGTACTTCGGAATACGAAGCATCGAACATCTGAATGTTTCTGACCATACTGCTGTTTGCCACATGAACGGCAGATTTTCTGTCGATATTTTCAGAAATAAACTTCAGCGCAGAAAGGTCGCAGAACGACGAGAACGAATATTTATCAGCTTTTTTCTTCAGATTTTCTGAAAGATTTTTCCAGCACTCAAAGAAATCTTTATCGGCTTCAATTAACTGATGCTCAATGATTTTAAGAGCGTTATCAGCAGATGTTCTAACAAAATGCGTAACACATTTGTAGGTATCGGGCAGCGAATAATCGTCGAGAACAAACTGAACAAGGCGCTCAGGCGATGCGTTGCGAATGAAATTCTTCAGTCTCTTGGAAACAACATGTCCGCCGAGAACGAAGACCACATCAGGCATCAGCGTATCGTCGGCAGAATGGGCACTCAGAACCTCGTCGAAATTGCGCAAAACGTTGGGGCAGTCGTAACCGATATTCGACAGATATTCGGCACAGACTACGATATTTTTGTGCTTTTCGACAAGCGATTTGAGCGCAGAATGACATCCGTCTGCTTTCTCGGCACTTAATTGACCAATTATCACCATCGCCTTAGTCGATTTTCCGACAGAAAAGTCAACTTTTACAGACGAAAAATCAGTCTCGGAATAAGAAATCAGCCTTTCATCAGGCAAATTTTCGATGCTGAAATCGAAGAAAGGTTCAGTAATCGGAACATTTATCTGAACGGGGCCATTCTTGCGGTTCATCTCGATGAAAGCCTCGTTTATCAGACGGTTACAAGCCCACGCAATCTCGTTATTCTCAGGCGAATCGTCCCAATTAGGTTCGGGAAGTTGAACGCACTTGTGAACCATTCTGTCAAACGCTCCCGGCTGTGGAAGAGTCTGCCCATCCATCTGGTCGAGCCATCGTTCCGGGCGGTCGGCCGTGATGACGAGCAACGGCAGTTTCTGATAGAAAGCCTCGGCAACCGCAGGCGCAAGATTCAGCACCGCGCTGCCCGACGTTACACACACAGCCACGGCACGACGAAGAGCCTGGCCAAGCCCGATGGCTACGAAACCTGCGCATCGCTCGTCGGTAACCGGAATGCAATTCATTCCAGCCACGCTGAAGTTGTTTGCCAACGGCGAATTTCGGCTTCCTGGGCAAATAACAACATCGGTTATGCCAGCCTTAAGCATAAGAGCCGTAAGTTGCAGAGTGTTCCTCTTGTTGCAATACATATTTAAAGTATTTTTTTTATCGTTTTCAGTTTTTCCTCGGTCTCGTTCCACTCGCTCCGAACATCAGACTGGCGCAGCAATCCGCCGCCAGCGTAGGCGATGCCTTCGGAGAGGTTAGCGCAGCGAAGATTAACGTAAAGATTCGTCGTTCCCGAAGAATCGAGCATTCCAACGATGCCAGAATAGTACGAACGGTCGTAACCCTCATTCTTCAAGATGAAGGCGAGAGCCTCGTCCTTTGGCAATCCACACACAGCCGGAGTGGGATGGAGGTTGCCGATTATGTCGGCAAGAGAACACGATGGCTTTGGCGAGAAGTGAAATTCGCTTTTCAGATGCACCAGATTTCCAGCTTTAGATGTGTACGGTCCTTCTTCCTCGATGACCGTTGCCAGCACATTCAAGCGCGAGCGGATATAACTTGCAACAACTGCCTGTTCTTCTTTGTTTTTCTCGCTCCAAACAAGGTTGCGGATGTCATTGCCATCTGCCGCCATCGTTCCGGCAAGAGCCACAGTCCGATAGTGCGATTTTTCGCCCGAAAGCAGAATCTCGGGAGTGCAGCCGAGCCATATTCCCGTAGCGGGAGTCTTGGCAAGATAGACCATCATCCGCGGATAGGCTACGCACACTTTCAGAAACGAGCCGAAAGCATCAATGTTTTCAGAATGAATTTTCTCGCATCGCGAAAGAACGAGTTTCTCGAAAATTCCATCGTTCAAAGCCTTGCTGAATTTTTCGAATGCTGAGTTGTAGCATTCGTCTGG
The DNA here is from genome assembly GCF_000702225.1 of Bacteroides sp. Ga6A2. Taxonomy (NCBI): domain Bacteria; kingdom Pseudomonadati; phylum Bacteroidota; class Bacteroidia; order Bacteroidales; family Bacteroidaceae; genus Bacteroides; species Bacteroides sp. Ga6A2. The sequence continues at coordinate 41,136 of NZ_JNKX01000017.1, forward strand.
TAGAACCACGTTTTCTATCTCTTTTTCAGTATGATACAGATTGTCTTCGACGCGAAATTTGCAGTTTATAACTCTGTCGGGCGAAATCACGACGGTTGGATGCGCTTCGGATTCGGCAAACGGCATCATCACAAATCCGTCTGTTTCCGAAGTAGCCTTACGACGGTCTTGAATCACTACCGTAAATTCATCGGAAAACGGCAGCCGATAGAGCGCAATCGACTCTTCTGCCACAAACAGTTCGGCTATGTTTCTTTGCTCTTTGGTCATTGCTTTTTAGGCAGAATATAATTCGTAACACGCTCGGTAGAAATAAGTTTGCCGTCCTCGCCAACGATGTCCACGTTCCACACATGACTCGTTCTGCCAGCGTGCAGACAAGTGGCGCGAGCGTAAACCTTTCCTTCGGTTGCCGACATTGCTATGTGATTGCCCGTAACCTGCGCTCCACACACAATTTTCTCGTCGTTTACAAGATAGAGCGAGCCAAGTCCGGCAACAGATTCGGCCATCGCCAGCGACGCTCCGCCGTGCAGAATGCCAAAATACTGTCGGGTGGCATCGCAAATCGGCATTTCTGCAAGAATTATATCCTCATCGGTAGGCAGAAATCTGATGCCCATTGCCCCGAGCATCGTATTTTTCAGCCTTTCGTTTACATCATCGCAAAATTCCTGTGTAAGCATCTTTTCTATTTTTCTTCTGAGATTGATTTGTTTATCTGGTCTATATAATCAAGCAGTTCGTCGCGTCCAAGGCGAGATTCGCTCGACGTGATGAAGTAAGGCGGCAGTTCCTCCCAACTCTGCTTTATCTTTGCCAGATATTTCTGAACATTGCTCTTGTTCTTGCCGTTTGTCAGTTTGTCAGCCTTAGTAAATACTATGGCAAACGGTATGCCGTTCTCGCCGAGCCATTCCATAAATTCGAGGTCGATTTTCTGCGGTTCAAGTCTGATGTCGATGAGCAGAAAAAGGTTTGCCATCTGCTCGCGCGTGAGAATATAATCCTCTATTATCTTCGTGATTTTCTCCTGAGTTTTCTTGTTGCGCTGTGCAAATCCGTAGCCCGGAAGGTCGACGAGATACCAACTTTTGTTTATCAGGAAATGGTTTATCAGCAATGTCTTTCCCGGAGTTGCCGATGTCATTGCAAGTTTCTTGTTGCGCGTAAGCATATTGATAAGACTGCTCTTACCAACATTTGAGCGTCCGATGAAGGCGTATTCAACCTTTCCGTCGGCCGGACATTTTTTCACATCAGCATTACTGATTACAAATTCTGCAGATTTTATTTCCATGTCAATATTTTAGATTGCAAAACTAACAAAAATAAAGCAGATTTTGCCTATGCCACCTCCGATTTGTCTTGTTTTTCTGTCTTCGATACCAAAAACAGCCCTGCGAATGTAATCAAACCGTTTATCATCAGCATCTCGTAGCCGAATTTATATCCGAAGGCATTATTTACCGTTATGTCGATGATATAGCACAGAACGGGCGATGCCACGGCAATGAAAGGCACGAGATTCTCCTTCGGATTCCTCTTCGTGAAAAGTCCGAACGAGAACATTCCGAGAAGCGGACCGTATGTGTACGAGGCAAGCAGATAAATCGTGTCGATAACGCTTTCGTTGTCTATCACCTTGAAGAGCAGGACGAAACCGCAGAAAACGGCCATCATCACCATGTGCACGCGCTTTCGAACAACATTGTTCTGCGGAGTGTCGTCGCCCTTTCCAAGAATGTCCACACAGAAGCTCGTCGTCAGCGCGGTAAGGGCAGAATCTGCGCTGCTGAATGCCGCCGAAATTATTCCGATAGAGAAGAATATGATTGCCGATGTGCCCAACATTCCATTCACCACAAACTGCGGCAGAAGTTGGTCGCCTTTTTCGGGCAGGTCGATGCCGTTTTTCTGTGCAAGAATGATGAGCAGAACGCCGAGCGAAAGAAACAAAAGATTCATCGGGATGAAGAAAAATCCGTACGCGCTCATATCCTTCTGCGCATCTCTCAAGTTCTTGCAGGTGAGGTTTTTCTGCATCATGTCTTGGTCGAGTCCTGTCATCACCACTACGATGAAAATTCCGCTCAGAAACTGCTTCACAAAATGCTGTTTGCTGCTCCAGTCGAAAAATTCGAACATTCGGCTATGAGAATCTTCGGCAATAGCCGTAATCGCCTCACCAAGACTCATATCAAGTTGATTTATAGTCTGAAAGATAATGATGCACGTTGCCGCAATCAGACAAAAAGTCTGCAAAGTGTCCGTCCAGACGATTGTCTTGATGCCGCTGTGCCGCGTGTAAAGCCAGATGAGCAGAACCGTTGCCACCACCGTCGCAGCATACGGAATACCGAACTGCTCGAAAACGTACATCTGCAATATAAGGCAGACGAGGTAGAGTCGGGCAGCAGCTCCAAGCATTTTCGAAAGCAGAAAGAAAACCGAGCCCGTAGCATACGAAACCGCACCGAATCGCCGTTCGAGGTATGTGTAAATACTTGTCAGATTCAACTTGTAGTAAACTGGCAGAAGAACGAAGGCAACTATCAGATAGCCCGGAAAATAGCCAAACACCATCTGCATGTAGGTCATGTCGATGCTCTGAACCCATCCGGGGCACGACACGAGTGACACGCCCGACAGCGATGCGCCAATCATTCCGAATGCAACCAAATACCAAGGCGACTGCTTGCCGCCTCTGAAGAAATCGGCATTGCCCGACTTTCCTTTGGTGAATGTCGAAATCAAAAGAAGGATGCCAAAATAAATCAAAACTGTAAGTAGAATATACAAGCCATTCATTTTTTTACATTTTTAGGTGCAAAGATAGTTCTTTTATTTTATTTTCGTCCGAAAAAGCCTTTCTTTTCTGGCAACTCAAAAAAATATTCATTTAATTATTTATGCGAATTTGGCATAAAGAACATTCTGCAACAATATACAAAACAATGAATCATTATACAAAGAATAGCCCCAAAAGCAACGTTCAAGGTACGTGGTAGCTACGGGGTAGGAACGGAGTAGCTACGGGAAAGGTACGGGAAAGCAAGCCGAAAGGTTCGGGAAAGGTTCGAGAAAGGTTCGAGATGCGTATACTAATGCAAGCCGGAAGGTAGCTTCTGCATTGCAACATCCAAGCCGCAAATAAGCCACACATACAAATCAACAGACAGAATAGAATCCTTAAAATCAGCATGCAGTCCGCTACAAAAGTAAGAATATTATTGAATTTATGCCGAACTGACATATTTATTACTATTTTTGCAAACCGAAACAGCAAATAACAAAGTGGAACAACAATATCCGTCAATACTTTTGGAGAAGGCAGTGGGCGAGTTCTCGCGTCTTCCCGGCATAGGCCGAAAAACGGCTCTGCGACTTGTCTTGCACATGCTAAGGCAAGAGAACGAGTCGGTAGACAACTTTGCAAACGCGCTCGTAACGCTGAAGCACGAAGTGAAATACTGCAAAGTGTGCCACAACATTTCAGATACCGATGTGTGCCAGATTTGTTCAGACAGCCGTCGGGACAAGTCGCTCATCTGCGTTGTGGAAAATATACGCAACGTAATGAGTATCGAAAACACACAGCAGTTCCACGGATTGTACCACGTTTTGGGAGGCGTCATCTCGCCAATCGACGGCATCGGACCGAGCGACCTTGAAATTGACTCGCTTGTTGAGCGCGTAAAGGCTGGCGGAGTGAGCGAGGTGATTCTCGCCCTAAGTTCAACGATGGAGGGCGACACGACAAACTTCTATATCTTCCGCAAACTTGCCGACACGGGAGTGAAAATCAGCGTTCTTGCACGCGGAATAAGCATCGGCGACGAGCTTGAATATACCGACGAAGTTACGCTCGGCCGTTCTATCATAAACCGAACAACATTTACAGGAAACACTTAAAAATAATTATAATATGAACGATTTAGAGTACAAAAAAAAAACATTAAAAATGTTGAGAACACAATGGCTCGTATTTTGGATAGTTCCTGCAATTCTTTTGCTATTCGGAAATAAAAGTCTATATTTAGACAATGCAACTGCAGAATATGTCCTACAAGTCATAGGTGTAGTCGTAACTATTGCAGCAATTCCTATTTGCTACAAATTTTTCGATTTGAAGTTTGCACGTAAAGCAATGGAGAGAAAGGATGTAAAAGTTCCTACAATTTACGCCTATTTACTAATTCGTATGGGCATACTGTTCTTTGCAGTCTTAACGAACACACAATTTTATTTAATGACACGTTCGCAGTCATCTCTTTTCTGCATCGGAATTTTACTTTTGTTCTCTCTGACAATCTGGCCTACAGAAAAGGATTTTGACAAAGTAGAAAAGTAAAAATACTGCTATGGTTGATTGCAAAGAAAACGTGAGGAAACTCCGAATTGCGTGGAGCGTTATTCTGCTAATCGGCATAGCCACAATTGCTGTTTCCAAACCTCTTTACGTTTCAGATTCGGCATTTGTGAACGCTGTGCAAATTGCTACAGTCGTGCTCACGATAGTATCATTGTACATTTGCTATAGATTTTTCAGTCTGAAGTTTGTCCGCAACAAAATAAAGAACGAGAAATCTCTGCAAAAATACATGAGATGCCGATTCTTAATATTATACTTTACCTTTGCAATTGCCACGTTTGTTTATTACGTATCTCTTTCGCAATCAATACATTTATGTGTTTTATTTACAGTATTACTTTATCTTCTGATTTGGCCTACGGAAAAATCATTTAACAAACAATTAACAACTAAATGAAAAAACTTCTCCAAGACGATACAATAAGACTGAGAGCACTCGAGTTGTCCGACATCGACGAGTACTACAACTGGTGCAACGACAGCACCGAGTGGCATTCGTCGGACATGACGGTGCCTGTATCGCGACAGAGCATCATCGACTACATAATGAACAACAACGGCGATTTCTATTCAGACGGAGAAGTGAAGCTCGCCATCGAGAATCTGCAGACAAAAAAAATCATCGGAATGTGCAGTCTTTCGAGTTACGACCGATACAGCAACAAGGCAGAAGTAGGCATATTCGTTTCTCCAGATAACAGAGCTCAAAACTTTGGATATAAATCAATTATGCTTCTCGCAGAATATGCAGAAGTCCGCCTGAACATTCATCAACTTTATGCCTATTGCCTCGAGAGCAACGACGCGAGCAGACGACTGTTCAGTAGATGCGGTTTTGAGCAGAGCGGACTATTAAAAGACTGGTTCAGAGTAGATAAAACTTACGAAAATGTAATTCTGATGCAAAAAATTATTGACAAATAGTGCTCAATTACTAAACATTTACTACCTTTGCAATCAGTATTTAAGTGAATCTATAGGTTAGAAGTACTAAGAATTTGCAAATGAAAAAAAAATATACCAAACCAACTTGCTGCACATTGTGCCTTATAACAGAGGCTAAGCTTATGGCTGCAAGCGACGGCTATGCTGGAAACCTACCAAGCAACCCTATTAACGGAAATGTTCCGGGCATTTCCGGCGATAAGATTTTTAACTCAAAACCCTCAACTCCAAAACGAATTGGTTTTTAGAATCATGAAGAAATTTTTTGTTTATGCCCTTGCTGCATGTTGCATCATGACTCAGTCGTGCTCGCAACTCGACATTGATACCGAACAGAAAAACGAAAACCAGCAGAATGGTCTTGACAAGATTTTCCTCGATATGAGTTTCGGCGGCTCGGAAGAGGAGGATGTGAAAGACACGCGTATTGGACTTATGTACGGAATCAAGGCGAAAAAGCCAGACTTCTATTGGGAGAGAGGCAACCGCATAATGGTCAAGGATGTGTCGTACGACCATCGCTACTACGGATATTCGCACGATACGCTCGTAATCGACAACAATCCGCAGAACGACAAGTATGCGCATTGCAGCGGATATGTTCATGCCAAGGTGAACGACGAGGTGAGAATGTTCTATCCTCACGATTTCAAGTGCCGTAACAAATATGGCGACATGCTTGCCGCAGGCCGCGAAAACGACTACGAGGCTATCAACACGGCTCACCAGACAATTCTGAAACTCGATATTTCGGGACAGAACGGTTCGTTCAGCAAGGACGGAAAGTTCACCAACGAACTGATGTATATGCGTTCGCTGAGATACAGCGTCGTTTACGATGATTGGTACGGCCAGTATTATCTTGGAAGATACAACAAAATAACGGGCAAGTTGCAGAAACTCGACCCGAACAATTCCGACGACCGTTTCTATCCGCTGGTATCTATCGGAACATTCCGTTTCTACGATTCGAACAATAAGCGCATCAACCTAAAGAATGCACAGGTTACGGTTCTGAATCAGAAGGTTAAGGCTCTCTACAACATGGACGAAGATCCGATTGATGTTAATCCATCGTCGGGAGCTTCGAATCCTGAAATGGAATATACCGAAACGAAGGATTTGATTTTCACAACCAATGGTGCCGATGATGCCAACACAAACTACGGTGACGTAGACATCGTTTTCTTCCCAGATATGGACAGAAAATCAATCGACTTTCTGCTAATGAACAATCCGGGAACCGAGGATGTACAGTTCTACGAAGGCTCTTATGCCGAAAGTTCAAACATCCGCCTGGCGGGCAAGTTTATCGGAACATCCGACGGCTGGGCAAAGGTTAAAATGAAGCAGCAGCCTCGCTACAAAGTGGGATATTTCTACAACCGCGACGGCTCAATATCCGAAGAGGCGCACTATCCGGTAGGCATCGTCTATGCACTTTCAATGACTAAGGACGGTCCTATCGACCCAACGCTTACATACGGTCCTCATTGCCGAATCATTGCGCTCGAAGACCTTGCAAATGCCAGCGGCAACACAGAATTCCTTTGGTGCGGAAGCGAAAACGACGTGGCTGAAGAACTCGATAATGTTGTAGGTACTACAACCGATATATGCGGACGAGACAACACCGAGAGTCTGTTTAACTATTGCAAGCAGATGGGCGATTACACAATATACGAGCAGGCTTGCTTGGCTCACAACTACGCTCCGAAAGACCGTCCACAGGATAAGGGACAATGGTATCTGCCATCGGTGGGAGAGTTGAGCTGCATGACTAAGGATGTAATCTCCGACCTCTCGTACTCACTTCAGGCTTTGTCGGATGCAACGTTATTCGGCTATAGCGAAAACGGAACAAAGCACGAGTATTACAACTATTGGACATCGACAGCATCAAACAAAGGACGCGCGTTCTTCTATAACCCAAACAATTACAGCACAACGCTTGCATACCGCAACCTAAAGTGGTTCGGACAGGCGCCAAGTTATCATGCGCGCGCTATTCTATCAAAGTAGGAATAAAAAAACTAAATATATAAAAGATGTATAGAACACATACTTGTGGAGAGCTTCGTCTCTCTGACGCAGGTAAAACAGTAACCTTGGCGGGCTGGGTGCAGAGAACCCGCAAGATGGGAGGAATGACGTTTGTTGACCTACGCGACCGCTACGGCATCACTCAGCTCGTGTTCAACGAGGAGAAGAATGCCGAGTTGTGCGAAAAGGCTAACAAGCTTGGTCGCGAATACGTTATTCAGATTTCAGGAACAGTAAACGAACGTGAGAGCAAGAACACAAAGATTCCAACAGGCGAGATAGAGATTATCGCATCAGAGCTGAATGTTCTGAACGAGTCGCTCACTCCTCCATTCACTATCGAGGAGAACTCGGACGGCGGCGACGATATCAGAATGAAGTACCGCTATCTTGACCTTCGTCGCTCAAATGTACGCGCAAATATAGAACTCCGTCACAAGATGACGATGGAAGTACGCCGTTATCTCGACAGCAAGGGCTTCCTTGAGATTGAGACTCCAATGCTTATCGGCAGCACGCCAGAGGGCGCACGCGACTTCGTAGTGCCTTCACGCATGAATCCGGGACAGTTCTACGCACTTCCACAGAGCCCTCAGACATTGAAGCAACTTTTGATGGTTGCTGGTATGGACCGCTACTTCCAGATTGTAAAGTGCTTCCGCGATGAGGACCTTCGTGCCGACCGTCAGCCTGAGTTTACTCAGATTGACTGCGAGATGAGCTTTGTTGAGCAGGACGACATCATCAACCTGTTCGAGGGAATGGCAAAGCACTTGTTCAAGACTATCAGAGGCGTTGAGCTTACAGAGCCGTTCTTGCGCATGCCTTGGGCAGAGGCTATGAAGCGTTTCGGTAGCGACAAGCCAGATATGCGTTTTGGCATGGAATTTGTCGAGTTGAAGGATTTCTTCGCAGGAAAGGGCGACTTTGCCGTGTTCAACGACGCTGCTTACATCGGTGGTATCTGTGCAACAGGCTGCGCTTCTTACACACGTAAGCAACTCGACCAGCTTACCGACTTCGTTAAGCGTCCTCAGATTGGCGCAAAGGGTCTGGTTTACGCTCGCGTTCAGGAAGACGGCAGCGTTAAGTCATCGGTAGACAAGTTCTATACTCCAGAGGTTCTTGCTGGACTGAAGGAGCAGATGAACGCTCAGCCGGGTGACTTGATTCTCATCCTTTCGGGCGACGATACAATGAAGGTACGCAAGCAACTCTGCGAACTTCGTCTTGAGATGGGTGAGCGCCTTGGTCTTCGCGACAAGAACAAGTTTGCTCTTCTTTGGGTTGTTGACTTCCCAATGTTCGAGTGGAGCGAGGAGGAAAACCGCTTGATGGCTATGCACCACCCATTCACTCATCCAAAGGACGAGGACATTCCGTTGCTCGACACAGACCCTGCTGCTGTTCGTGCCGATGCGTACGATATGGTCTGCAACGGTATCGAGGTTGGCGGTGGCTCAATCCGTATCCACGACCAAGAATTGCAGGCTAAGATGTTCGAGATTCTCGGCTTCACTCCAGAAAAGGCTCAGGAGCAGTTTGGCTTCTTGATGAACGCATTCAAGTTTGGTGCGCCTCCTCACGGCGGTCTGGCTTACGGTCTCGATCGTTGGGTGAGCATCTTCGCAGGTCTCGACAGCATCCGCGACTGCATCGCATTCCCTAAGAACAACAGCGGACGCGATGTTATGCTCGATGCTCCGGGCTTCATCGACCAGAAGCAACTCGACGAACTTCAGCTTGCTCTAAATCTGAAGAACGAGTAATAAAATATCAGGAATCTCCCGACATCCTTTTGTTGGGAGATTCTTTTGATTTCTTCGAAAATATTCATTTATGAGAATAAACTATTTATACATTCTTACGATTGCACTTTTACTGATAAGTTGCAGAAACAGAAGCATAAAAGATGTTGACAGAACGGTTTCTGCTCCCCAAAAGACAGAATCCCTATCATCAAAGATAGAAGCCTTTGTTGACTGGAGTAAAACTCACAAAAGTTCCGAAATTAAACTTGACACAATATCCTACAAAACATCACAATTTTTGACATTCAAAAAGGACGGCAGTTTTCTTCTTAACAAACTCAACTTGGTATCGGAAGCAAATCATAAAGCGGCGACGTGCTCCAACTACAAGGATTGGGAATATGTCGAAGAAATATCTGTAAACTATTACAAACGTAACGAATTTATAAGTTTCTTATATACATGCACATCATGGAGTTTCCATCGACAATACGATGAGATTTGTTACACTTATATTGTTTTAGGCAATAAAGTATACGAAGTTACGCTGGTTGTTACGCCAGAACTTAAAAAAATTGTAGAAAGAGCAGTATTACGTTTTGATGAGAACTGCCGTGCAAGATATTGGGCAGAAAGTATAGAATATGGATTCTGCATTGATTCTGGAAAAATCCTTATCCGTCCAATTCCTTATTCTATTTTTGATGAAGAAGATTATTGCTATTGGATTGACATTCCATTTAGTAAAAATCTAAAATTCAAACTGACTGATACAAACGAAATAATTGAAGAATATAGAAGAATTGCATATCCAGAGCCTCAAAACTAACATGACTGACATGATAAAACCGATATACATATTGATGATTCTTGCTGTTATCACTTCGTGCGTTTTTACAGAAGACACAGAACGAGTTGTTACAATCGACAGCAATGAAAAGGCTTTCGGTTGCAACTCATTTGAGCTCATTGATAGCCAAACATTTAAGATTGACAATGTAATCTATTCGCTAAATAATAATCATCTCGAAATTACGGGATGCGATAAAAGATTTGAGGGAAAAGCACGTTTTATTTCTGCGTTAAACTATCACGGAACAGTATACAAAACAACAGTTATAGATTCACATGCTTTTTCAAATTGCAAAACACTTACCGACATCGAAATTCCCAAAAGTATAACGCACATCGACGAATTTGCATTTTATGGCTGTAAAAGCCTAAAGCAAATATACATTCCGTCAGGTGTGAAGTACATTGGCGTTTTGGCTTTCGATTCTGATTTTCTGACATCCATATCTGTCGATGAGAACAATCCAACATACGACTCGCGAGAGGATTGTAATGCGATAATCAGAACCAAAGACAATTGTCTGATAAAAGGATGCTGCAATTCAACGATTCCCAAAAGCGTAAAAGGCATAGGAGTCGCCGCATTCTCTACATGCAAGGAGCTGAAAAACATAAAAATTCCGGAGAACGTTCTATATATTGAAGAAGCGGCTTTTTTCGAGTGCACAAATCTGAAGGAAATTGAATTGACAGAAGATCTTAAAAAAATAGGCCCAAGAGCGTTTGACGGATGTTGCAACTTGCAATCCATATTTATTCCTGCCAGCGTTGAAGAACTACACGAAGATGCTTTTATGCGTTGCAACACACTAACGTCGATATCTGTAGATAAAGCCAATCCGTTTTTTGACTCACGAGAAAATTGCAATGCTATAATACGAACAAAAGACAACCGTTTGGAAGTTGGAGGCGGGCTAACGAAAATTCCAGAAGGCATAAAGTCGCTCGGTATGTTGGCATTTGAAAATCGAACCAATTTGAAATCGATAAACATACCAGCCAGTTTGGTCGATATTTGTGGAAACCATTTTATTGGATGCGTTGCGCTTAAATCGATAACAGTAGACGAAAAAAATCCGTTTTACGATTCGAGGAACAACTGTAATGCAATTATATGTAAGAAAAACAACAGTCTGATAAGCGGCTGTGCAAACACAATTATCCCAAACGATGTTGAATCTATCGCGCCATCGGCATTCGAAGGATGTAAAATGCTTACACACATCGAGATTCCAGACAATGTAAAAGATATAGAATCTGATGCCTTCGCTGAATGTACAAACCTGAAGGGGTTCAGTTTTCCTCGCAAAATAAAAATCATACATTCTGTTTTTAGGAACTGCGATAGTTTGGAAACAATATTTTTACCTCGCGAAGTTACAAAAATAGATTGCGAATTTAAGTATTCGTGCAAAAATCTGAAAAGAATCGTAATTCCGAAAGGTTCACGGCAGAAGTTTGAAAAACTTATAGAAAGAAAATACCACTATCTTATTGTTGAAAAATAATGACAATCCCGAAGGAATCCCGAAACAAACCCGAAGGAAGTCACTTGCATTCAAAACAAGATAAAAGTTTCGACAAACTAACAAACAATCAGCATAGTAGGATGGCAAAACGGCAAGTAATCCTTGTCTATTCCGCACAATAATCTTTTCATTTTCGTAGGATAAGTCTTTTGTGATTCGATGGTTTTATATTATCTTTGCCACCACAAAGTAATTTATTTGTTTTCATGAAAAGAAAATTGTTTTTTATCTCAGCAGCAATGCTTACAGTTTGCGCGCCGATGTTTGCACAAAACGAAGTCGGTCAGCAGACAGAGCAGGAGGAACAAAATGTTCAGGAAACACGCGTTTCTGCCTCAGAGCAAATTCAGTCGGTGCTGAAAAACTACCAAGATTCACTTTCGAGTACAATCTACAAGTTCAGAACTGGAAGTGATAGCGATGCGTTCAACACTCGAATGAATCCGTACGGATACAAGATGTTTGTTCCATACACTTTCTACAAGTCGCCGGTAACTCAGCAAATGTCGCTGAATTCCGATTCTGGCAACGAGAAGCACACGCAGGTTATGGCGTTTGCCAACAAGCATTTGCTTAACACATACATGCACTTTCCCGACAACTTCGCTACAACCGAAAACGAACTGAAGGACGTAAAGGTGAACTTGGGCGAGGTAAAAAAACGCAACATAAAGGTTAGCAAACTTATCGACAGCGATGCTTCGAGCGATGTGGGCAAGGACAATGCTCTGGTAAAGAAGCCTAACTTCTGGAAATATACTGGCAACGTGTCGTTGCAGTTCACGCAGAGTTACATCTCGGGAAACTGGTATCAGGGTGGTACAAGTTCAAACTCGATGCTCTCTAACTTCAAGGCAACGGCGGTTTACGACGACCAGCAGCGAATCTCATTCGACAACGCGCTCGAACTTAAACTCGGATTCATTCAGCAGGAAGGTGACACGATTCACAAGTACAAGACAAATTCCGACCAGTTCCGTCTGACATCGAAACTCGGTTACAAGACAGCCGAAAAGAGCGATTGGTACTACACTCTCCAACTCGAGGCTTACTCTCAGTTCTGTTCGGGTTACAAGACCAACGATTTGAAACGATACTCAAGTTTTCTGTCTCCGGGAAAACTGGCGTTCTCTCTCGGTATCGACTACAAGAAGACTGGAAAGAAAGGCGAGGTTTCCGTCCTCTTGTCACCGGCTACATACAACTTTACTTGCGTAACCGACTCGCTTGTTGACGAAACAAGTTACGGTCTGAAAGAAGGCAACAAGATTCTGCACGACTTCGGTTACAAGGTTCAGGTAACATACAAGTACGTATTCTGCAAGCAGATTTCGATGGAAGGAAGATTCTACGTATTCTCTAACTACCACAAACTCGAGGGTGAGTTGGAGCACACATTCAACTTCCAAGTCGGAAAATGGCTTTCTACAAAACTGTACTTCTATCCACGATTCGACGACAATCGCACGCGCGTAGAGGGCTACAACTACTGGCAGATGAAGGAAATGCTAAGTTTCGGTCTGAACTACACGCTATAAAAATATTTTCAGATAACAAAAAATCGGTCAAGTCCAATTCTGTGGATTTGACCGATTCTTGTTTGCTGCCTAATGAATTCTTCTGCAATAAAACTCGTATCTCAGATTTATCTCCTTAACGAAATTGTACGTTTCGCCGCCTCGCAGATATCCGGCTTTGCAAACAGGGTCCGAGAAGTATTTGCGTTGCGATTTCAGCAGAACGAAATGACCAACGTCTTCCCACAACTGAGGGTCTTTTCCGTGCTTCTTTGCCAAAGCCTGAGCATCGCGGATGTGCGTGTATCCGGCATTATATGCCGCCAGAATGAACTTGATGCGCTCCTTTCGGTTTTTCACATCCTTGAAAGTCTTGTCAAGCGTGGCGATGTAGCGAACCGCGCCCTTCACGCTATACTCAACATCATTAAGTTTATCCGCAGGAATGCCCATTGCGCGCGCCGTTCTTGGCATTAACTGCATAATTCCGCGAGCACCAGCCCACGACACCACATCGGGATTAAACTTAGACTCCTGATAGGCGAGCGACGCCAACATTCGCCAGTCCCATTTTATATCTTCAGCATAAAGTTTGAAGTACATATCGTATTTCGAGATATGACCGGTGGTGATATCCATAATCGGATTATACATTTGGTTTATCTGTGCAAACTCAAAGTATTTATGTATGCTAATCTGATATTCCTTAGTGTTGATGTTCGCCTTGTGCCACTTGTCGGCAGCCTCGGCAAGCAACGGAGTATCCCTTCGGGTTGCCCACGCAGCATTCTGGTTAAGGCTGATTTCCATATTCACATCGAGTTTAGTGTTGAACTGAGCATTGATGCGCGCAAGGTCGTTGTCGCAGATTGTGTAGTCTATTTTGCCTTCTGCCACCTGCTGACACAAATCCTCCACGCTCACTTCCTCGTTGTAGACGGGCTGAACATCGATGGCATTTCCGCCCAACTCCTGATTAAGGTTGTAGAGGCGCGTGAGATACTTCTCGCTCTTGGCATACACCTTTTTTCCAACAAGCTGAGTAACATCTTTAATCGTGTTGCTGTCTTTGCGCTGAACCAGCACCTGATGCGTTACGTTACGCTGTCCGCAATAGGTGAGATAGCGGCGGTATTGCTTCGTAACAGGCAGATTGTAAACGATGATATCAGCCTGCTTGTCGAGCAGTTTCTGAACCATCTCGTTCTCGTTGCTCGCCACAATAATTTTCAGTTTCAGATTGAGCGACTTGGCGAAACTTTTAGCCAGTTCGTACTGAAAACCCATTATCTCCTCGCGATAGTTGAAATAACTTGCAGGACCGCTCATAGTCAGAACCCTCAACTCGCCACGCTTTTGAATGTCGGGCAGGTCGAGCGTTTTTTTCAGTTCAACCTTCTCGTTCTGAGAGCCGTCCTTGCGATAGTAATAAACCACCGTAACCACGGCGATGGCAGCCACCGCCACAGGAAGAAGCCGCTTGTCGAGAGTCTTTGCAATCGCTACGAACCTTTTCAGAAATTCGATTATGCGCCTAAAAATATTTTTCATAAACAATTAGTTTCTTTTTGCATGCATTCTGTAGAAGTTATGTCGACTTCGGATTTGCTTAACATAATTAAATGTCTCACTTCCACGCATATAACCATATTTTACTGAAGCATCATTATAATACATCGGCTTGCTGAGCAGAAGAACATACTGGTCTACGTTTCCCTGCCAGACGTGCGGATTTTTGCCATGTTTCTGAGCCAGAGCCATAGCGTCTCTGATATGATGACTTCCGCCGTTGTACGAAGCCAAAACGAAATTCAGACGCTCGTTGCGGTCGTGAATGTCGCTGAACGTTCTGTCGAGTTTGCGCAGGTAGCGCGTTGCCCCGGCGATGCTCGATTCTGGATTCATCAAGTCGCCTTCGGAGATGCCAACCGAAGCCGCCGTTGCTGGCATCATCTGCATCAGTCCCTGCGCTCCAGCCCACGACACAGCACTCGGGTTGAAACTGCTTTCCTGATAGGCGAGCGAGGCGAGAAGACGCCAGTCCCAGTCTATCGTTCCGGCATACCGCTTGAACAGCGCATCGTACTTGCTTATGATTCCAGCCTTCATGTTAAGCATCTGAGCCGCCGGCTTGCCACGATGAACGGGGCGGAACAGCAATCCCTCGAAATATTTGCGGTGAAGCATCTTCGACTCGGGCATCGTGCCAGCCTGAGCGCACCACTCGTTTACCGACTGGCGGAGCAGAGGAGCGTTCTTACCGACCGTCCACACCAGCGAATCGCGCTTTCCGCCCGAGGAATGTGAGATTATCATGTCAGCCTCGCCGTTTTCGAGCATCTTCTTCAGTTCGGGCATCGTGTCTGCCACCTGAACGCGGATTCGTGCACCAATGCTGTTGGCATAAAGCGCAGCCATCTCGAACTGATAACCGAACTCCATTCCGCGGAAACTGAAATAATCGTAAGGACCGTAGAGCGAGGCAACAATCAACTCGCCGCTTTCCTGTATCTTGTCAAGGTCGAAATGTTCGTTCTGAACATCATCCGTAGTTTCTTTTTTATCGAAAAAGGCACTTTTCTGCTGTTCGTCTCCGCTGTTTCTGGCGCATGAACAAGAAAGTGCCACAAGAATTATTATTGCAATTTTGTGATACATGATGCAAAAATATATAAATAAGCAGAAAATCAGTCTAAAACAGACTGGATTTTTCAGAATATCAAGCAATTTTGTCATTTTGTAAATTTCGGAAGAAAATGATAATGACAAACTTACGGATTGTAAGATTCGGTATTTCTTTTATCATCTGATTGCACAAAACAATGTCTAAGATTATGATTTTTAAAAATATTTAGTCTTTTTTGTTGCAGATTTAAAAATAATCACTACTTTTGCAACCGAATTAAAACAAAGTATAAAAGAAAAATGACATTTACAGCACACCATCATTTCCATCATGGAACCAACGGGTAATCGGTGGGCTGTTTGTCGTATACATACAGAGAGATTTGAATCAAGGCTTGCCGATTTTTATTGGTGAGTCTTTTTTTATATAGTTAAATCAACCAAGTAAAACAACAAAAAACAAATATCAAAATGTTAAGAATAGCCGTACAATCAAAAGGTCGTCTTTATGAAGACACAATGGCACTACTTGCCGAAGCAGACATCAAAGTAAGTTCGTCTAAGCGCACACTTCTGGTGCAGTCGCCAAACTTCCCAATAGAGGTTCTCTTTCTGCGCGACGATGATATTCCGCAGAGCGTTGCAAGCGGCGTTGCCGACCTTGGTATAGTAGGCGAGAACGAGTTTGTTGAACGTGCCGAGGATGCCGAAATCATCCGTCGTCTGGGCTTCAGCAAGTGCCGCATCTCACTTGCAATTCCTAAAGCAATCGACTACAAGGGCGTTGAATGGTTCAACGGCAAGAAGATTGCCACATCATATCCCGGAATCCTTAACGATTTTCTGAAGAAGAACAACATAAAGGCCGAGGTTCACGTAATAACAGGTTCGGTAGAGATTGCTCCGGGCATCGGACTTGCCGATGCCATCTTCGACATCGTAAGTTCAGGCTCAACACTCGTAAGCAACAACCTTAAGGAGGTTGAAGTTGTAATGAAGAGCGAGGCTCTGCTCATCGGAAACAAGCAAATGGACGAGGACAAGAAGGCAATTCTCGAAGAACTTCTGTTCCGCATCGAGGCTGTAAAGGCTGCCGAGGACAAGAAATACGTTCTGATGAACGCTCCGACAGAGAAACTGAACGAAATCATCGCCGTTCTGCCGGGAATGAAGAGCCCAACCGTGATGCCGCTGGCTCAGGAAGGCTGGAACAGCGTTGCAACCGTGCTCGACGAGAAATGCTTCTGGGACATCATCGGTAAACTGAAGGCACTTGGCGCACAGGGCATCTTGGTTCTTCCAATCGAAAAAATGATTCTGTAAAACACGACACAACATGAAGGTGATAAAATATCCATCGCGAAGCCAATGGAACGAAATCCTTGAGCGTCCGGTGATGAACATAGACAAGCTGCGCGACACCGTTTGCAGCGTGCTTGCCGAAATTAAGTCAGACGGCGACAAAGCCGTAAAGAAATACGAACTGATGTTCGACAAGGTCCAACTCGACAGCCTTCAGGTTTCGGAAGCCGAGATTGAAGAGGCCGAAAAACTCATCGACCCGAAACTGCGCGAGGCACTCGTTCTGGCGCACAGCAACATCAGCAAGTTTCACGAGGCGCAGAAGTTCGAACCGATAAAGGTTGAGACTCAGCCGGGCGTTGTATGCTGGCAGAAGAGCGTTGCCATCGAGAAGGTCGGGCTCTACATTCCGGGCGGAACTGCACCGTTGTTTTCAACCGTGCTGATGCTTGCAACTCCAGCAAAGATTGCCGGCTGTAAGGAAATCGTACTCTGCACACCTCCATCAAAAGACGGAAAAGTCAATCCTGCCATCCTCTGCGCAGCCAAGGTTGCCGGAGTGAACAAGATATTCAAGATTGGCGGCGTTCAGGCAATCGGAGCAATGGCTTACGGAACTGAAAGCGTTATAAAAGTCGATAAGATTTTCGGTCCGGGAAACCAGTTCGTTATGGCTGCAAAACAACAAGTTAGCCTTAGCGATGTGGCAATAGATATGCCAGCAGGTCCGTCGGAAGTTGAGGTTTTGGCAGATGCGCAGAGCAATCCGGTCTTCATTGCGGCCGACCTTCTTTCGCAGGCTGAACACGGAGCCGACAGTCAGGTTCTGCTCGTCTCAACAAGCGAGGAACTCATCGAAAAAGTTCAGGAGGAGGTTGAGAAGCAGCTCAATCAGCTTCCACGCAAGGAGATAGCCGAGAAAGCTCTTCAGAACAGCCGTCTGGTGGTTGTAAAAGACATGGAAGAGGCTATCGAGATGACAAACGAATACGCTCCAGAACATCTTATCCTGAGCAATGCCGATTATAAAGAGGTGGCAGAGCGTATAACTCATGCCGGCTCAGTATTTATGGGACAGTACAGCTGCGAGAGTGCCGGCGACTACGCTTCGGGCACAAACCACACGCTGCCGACAAAGGGATATGCAAAGGCTTACAGCGGCTTATGTCTCGACAGTTTCGTAAGAAAGATGACGTTCCAAGAACTCACAGCCGAGGGCATCAGAAACATCGGTGCTGCTGTCGAGATTATGGCGGCAAACGAACAGCTCGACGCTCACAAAAATGCAATGACAGTAAGATTAAAAACTGTATAACATGAAGAATCTTAAGGATTTAATAAGACCAAACATATACGCTCTCGCACCATACAGTTGCGCGCGCAACGAGTTCAAGGGACTCAACGCAACGGCTTATCTCGATGCAAACGAGAATCCTTACAACAGCGCGGTGAACCGTTATCCAGACCCTCTTCAGCTTGAAGTGAAGGATCTGCTCGCGCCTATTAAGGGCGTGAAAGAGAGCGAGATATTCCTCGGAAACGGAAGCGACGAGGCTATCGACCTCGTTTACCGAATTTTCTGTCGTCCTGGCAAGGATAACGTCGTTGCCATCGAACCGACTTACGGAATGTACGAAGTTTGCGCCGACATCAACGATGTTGAGTATCGCAAGGTGCTGCTCGATGAGAAATTCGACATCTCTGCCGATAAAATTCTGGCAGCAACCGACGAAAATACAAAAGTCATCTGGTTCTGCACGCCAAACAATCCGACGGGCAACAGCCTTAATCAGACTGAGATTGACAAGGTGCTGAAATCATTCGACGGCATCGTTGTTGTAGACGAGGCTTACAGCGATTTCTCTGCAAGTCCGCTATATCGCAACCGTCTTTCCGAATTTCCGAACATCATCGTTCTGAACACATTCTCAAAGGCGTGGGCAAGTGCGGCAATCCGCCTCGGAATAGCCTTTGCAAGCCCTGAAATTATCGGTTACTTTAACAATGTAAAGTATCCGTACAATGTGAATATCCTTACTCAGAAACAGGCAATCGACATTCTGAAAAACCGCGAGAAAGTGGCAGAGTGGGTTAAGATTATCCTTTCTGAACGCAGCCGACTCATCGAGGAATTCGGAAAACTTAGCATCTGCAAGAAGATTTATCCGTCTGATGCGAACTTCATTCTTGCCGAGGTTGAGGATGCCAACGCAACGTACAACTATCTGATAGAGAAGGGTATAATTGTTCGCAACCGCAACAAGGTAACTCTCTGCAAGAACTGTCTTAGAATTACCGTCGGAAATCCTGAAGAGAACGACGAATTGCTGAACGCTCTGAAATAACGCGCATCATGAAACAGAAGATTTTATTTATCGACAGAGACGGAACTCTGATAAAAGAGCCTGCTGATGAGCAGATTGACTCGTTCGAGAAACTCGAGTTCGTACCCGAGATGTTCCGCAACCTAAGTTTCATAAAGTCGCACCTCGACTTTAAGTTTGTGATGGTTACGAATCAAGACGGACTCGGCACGCCGGCAAATCCGTCGGAGAAATTCTGGCCAATCCACAACTTCGTGCTACAGTCGCTCAAGGGCGAAGGCATCACATTCGATGCCGTTCATATCGACGAGCATTTTCCCGAGGATAACTCGCCAATGCGCAAGCCCGGCACCGGGATGCTAACCGAATATATAAACAACGACGAGTACGACCTTGCCGGAAGTTATGTTATTGGCGACCGAGAGACAGATGCACAACTTGCACGAAATCTGGGCTGCAAGGCTCTCATTCTTGCCAATCCGACCCTCACATCGGGCGACCCTTCGAACAGTTTTTCGGCAGCAAAGCCAAAGGCTCAGGATGCCGACGGAATAACGTACGTTGAGGACTGGAACAAAATTTCAGAACTTCTCTTCGCCGGAGAACGCATTGCCGAGGTGAAGCGAACAACCAAAGAAACCGACATCTATGTTAAACTGAACCTCGACGGAACAGGCGTTTGCGACATAAATACCGGACTCGGTTTCTTCGACCATATGCTTGAGCAGATTGGCAAGCACGGCAGCATGGATTTGACCATAAAAGTAAACGGCGACCTCTATGTTGACGAGCATCACACCATCGAGGACACCGGTTTGGCTCTGGGCGAATGTATTTTGAAAGGATTGGGCGACAAGCGCGGCATAGAACGCTACGGCTACTGTCTGCCAATGGACGACTGTCTGTGCAGCGTTGCACTCGACTTCGGAGGCCGTCCTTGGCTTATCTGGGATGCCGAATACAAGCGCGAGAAAATAGGCGAGATGCCAACCGAGATGTTCTTCCATTTCTTCAAGAGCCTTAGCGATGCGGCAAAGATGAACCTCAACATTAAGGCTGAAGGCGACAACGAGCATCACAAGATTGAGGGCACTTTCAAAGCCCTTGCAAGAGCCTTGAAGATGGCTGTAAAGCGCGACATCTACAAGTTCCAGTTGCCATCTAGCAAAGGAACGCTGTAAAAATACATATCAAAAGAAGGCTGTTTCACATCAAGGCAGAAACAGCCTTCTTTTTTCAGAATAATGTTAAAAGTCGTAAAATACTTCTGCCAAGAAATCTGTTTTTTATATCTTTGTAAAAACTACAACTTTTTTATAATGAAAAGAATACACATCATATTTTTTCTACTGCTTTTTGCCACCCTATGCAATGGAAAAGCCGTTGCCGATTCCGACTCAATCTACTTACGTCCGGAGATTCTCGCTGAATATGAAGGTGGAGTGTTTAAAATGATGAAATATATCAGCAAGAAGGTTTTTGAATCCGGATGTACAAATCCATGTCCACATATCGTTGTACGGTTTGTTGTAGAGAAAGACGGAAGCATCTCGAACGCGAGAGTACATTATAATTCCTCAGGTCTGGACGATAGTGACCTTAAAACAATCATATACGAAATGCCAAAATGGAAATGCGCCGTCCACAACGGGGAGAAAGTGCGCAGCTGGAATGCCACTCCCATGTATCTTCATTATTACCTTACGGACGAAGAAATAATAATAAGGACAGAGCGAAAGGAAGACTCAATACAAAAATGTCGCTCTGCCATCAAACTACGAAAAATAAAGATTCCGAAAGGCATCACAACTATATCAAAACATGCTTTCTGGAGAAAAGAAGATTTGTCAGAAATATCTATTCCAAAGACAGTTACAGCCATTGACGACGGAGCATTTGAAGACTGCAAAAATCTTACAACAATCAATCTGCCAAAATCTGTAAAAAAGATAGGCACAAACGCCTTTTGCAACTGCGAAAAACTCAGTCGGATAGTCATTCCAGAGAAAGTCGAAAAAATTCCTGCTGCCATGATGTTTTCTTGCAAGAATCTTACAGATGTAACCCTTCACGACGGCATCAAGACGATAGGAGACGATGCTTTCGGGCGATGCGAAAAACTCAAAAGAATCATCATTCCCAAAGGCACGCGCAGCAAATTCGAGAAACTCCTTGAAAAAAAATATCATCAGTTTCTAACAGAAGACGAGGGGAGATGAATGTTAATTTTAGGATTGTCTCACAGTCTGAAAAACAGAAGATTTAATAACACGCAAAAATGTTAAAAAAACATCGATGCTTTTTCTCTCAAAGCCTTAAAAATTCTTAAAAAAAATGTATTTTTGCATGCTGTAAGAGAGATTATTGTTATGGAGCATATAACTGATATCCAAATCCAAGAAAAAGCTGATGAAGTTTTCAAGGTATTAAAAGAAAGAGGAACAACTGAACAGGAAATCAAAAAAGTAATAAGTTCGTACAGACTTGCAGCCGAGGCTCACTATGGCCAGAAACGCAAGTCGGGCGAGCCGTACATTGTTCACCCTATAGCCGTGGCAAAAATCGTGGCTAAGGAACTCCAACTCGATACCGATACCGTTTGCGCCGCGTTTCTGCACGACGTGGTGGAAGACACGCCATACACCATCGACGAAATCAGAGACCAGTTTGGCAGCAACGTGGCATTCCTCGTAAAGGTTGTTACAAAGCAGAAGAAGGCAAACTACGAGATGTCAAAGCAGCTCGACAACTTCAAGCAGATGCTCGACTCGGTTCAGTACGACATTCGCGCCATTCTTATCAAACTTGCCGACCGAATGCACAACATGCGCACGCTTAGCAGCATGAGGCCCGACAAACAGATGAAAATTGCCGGCGAAACAGATTATTTCTATGCTCCGCTTGCCAACCGTCTTGGACTTTACAGCGTAAAGACGGAACTCGAAAATCTGAGTTTCAAGTACCGATGTCCGCACGAGTACAAGAAACTCGAAACGCTCATTCAGCACGACAAGACGGCATCCGAGGCGATGCTGCAAAACTTCAACTCCAAAATCTCCGACATTCTGAACAAAAACAGAGTTCCGTTCCGCATCTATACCGAATACCGAATGCCCTACAGCCTTTGGCGAAAGATGCTTAAGAGCGGAAAGGATTTCAAGCATCTGGAAAACAGGCATATAACTCACATTGTCTTTCCCGATATTCTTCCAGAAACGGAGAAGAATACCTGTCTGAAAATCTACTCGCTTCTGACCGATATTTTCAAGGAAAAACCGGGCGGAATTGCCAATTACATCGATTCTCCGAAAGAAAACGGCTACCAGAGTTTTCATGTAAAACTGCTGTCAGACCATGGAACGTGGGAGGAAATCCACATCAGTTCTGAACGAATGATTCGCACTTCGCAACTCGGAGCGATGGCAGACCGAACAGAAAACAACATACGCAAATGGATTGAAAAATTCAAGTCGGTGCTGAAAGACGTCGCGATAAACAGTCAGGAGGGCGGCTTCATCGAGAGTGTTGTAACATCGTTCTACAACGACGATATCATGGTTTTCAGTCCGAAGGGCAGACCAGTTGTTCTGCCGCAGCGTGCCACCGCGCTCGACTTTGCGTTCGAGATTCATAACATGATTGGCGAACATGCCCAATACGCGCGTATTAACGGCCGTGTATGCTCGGTTAAAACGGTGCTGAAGCGCGGCGACTGCGTTGAGATTGGCGTAAACGAGAACTGCCATCCGCAGGACGATTGGATTAAGCACGTATTGACCTACAAGGCGAAGCGTTTTCTGAGTTCGTACATCAAAAAACATGCCGTTGCCAAAACTTACGAGCGATGTACGGTCTGCAATCCGCTGCCGGGCGATGAACTTATCGGTTTTAAATGTCTGAATTCAAAACTGATAACAATTCATCGACGCAACTGTTCGAGAGCCATCAGCCTTGCCTCGAAAGACGGCGACTCGATTGTTTCGGTTGATTTTTCGGAAGACGAGAATGTGCTCTATCCCGTAAAGATAAGCATCAGAGCAGTAGACCGTTATCATCTTCTATGCGACCTTATCGACTGCATCACAAACGTGCTGAAACTGTCTATCATCAGCCTCGAAACCACGACAATAGACCAGATTGTCGATTGTACAATCGTCTTTTCCGTTCACTCTTTCAACGAGTTGCAGCACGTTATCCGCAATATTTCAGAAATTGACGGCGTAGACGAGGTTCATCAGGAGAAGTGCGAGATTCGCTAATCAGATTTTTACAATGCGGTCGGCATGTTCGTTGGCAAGAGCCGACTGATGCGTTGAAAGAATCACAAGTTTATGCTCGTTGTGCGCAATATGCTTTAGCAGAAGCATGATGTCGAGTTGGCTCTGCTCGTCGAGAAAAGCGGTTGGCTCGTCAAGAATCAAGACTTCACATTCCTGCGTCAAAGCCTTTGCTATCATCGTTTTCTGACGTTCGCCATCCGACAAATCAGAGAAGTACGAATGTTGTTTGTACGCAAGTCCAACCTTGGCAATCATCTCCCCGACAATCTCCTTGTCGCGGTTCGACAGTCTGCCGAAATATCCCGTGTGAGGCTGTCGTCCAAACGAAACAACCTGCTCAACGGTAATATTATCAACCTGAACCTTATCTGTAAGCACAACTCCAATAAATTTACTTATCTGTCTGAATGACAATTTGTTTATATCGGTTTCTTTAAGAAATACAGAGCCTTTTATCGGCTTCAGAAATCCCGAAAGCGTGCGAAGCAAAGTCGATTTTCCGGCTCCGTTTCTGCCAAGCAGACAGACAAGTTCACCTTTTTCGAACCGAAGATTGATGTCGCTTGCAACAACCTTTTTTCCGTAGCCGATAGACAGATTTGCGGCAGAGAGGATTCCATCGCGGTTAGCCGCTTCAGATGAGCGGGAAATTCTTCTGCCAAACGAAAGCGAGATGCGGTTTCGGTATCCGCTGAAAATGACATACAGAATTACAGGCACTCCAATTATCGGCGTAACGGCATTAACGGGCAGCGTTGTGCCTTTGCCCGGCAGAACACACAGAAAATTGCAAAGCAGAGCCACCATGCTTCCGCACAGAAGCGTGAAGGGCAGAAGCGTGTTGTGATGCGACGAGCGCAAGGCGATACGCGCCAGATGCGGCACGGCAAGTCCGATGAACGATATTGGACCGCAAAAAGCCGTCGTAACCGCCGTAAGAAGTCCCGTGGCAACGAGCAGCAACTGATAGGTGAGTTTGATGTTCACGCCCAGATTGCGCGCGTAGTTATTGCCCAGAAGCAAGGCGTTGAGCGGCTTTACAAGCGCAATGGACAGAATCCACCCAACAACGGTGAAGACGACAAATATAGGTAATTGCTCGGTCGTGACGCTGCCAAAACTGCCCATTCCCCAAAGAATGTACGAATGAACACCCTGTTCGTTGGCAAAATAATTAAGAAGCGTAATGCACGAAGAGGTGAGGAAACTGATTACGATGCCGACGATGAGCAGAAGCAACTCGTTGGTAATGAACGTGGCAAGCATAAGCAGGATACCGAGCACAAGCATAGAGCCGAGCAAGGCTGCCACGATAATCACCACCCAGCCTTTGCCAACGATGGCGAGCGTTGTTCCGCCGAAGCACAAAAGCACGACTGCCACGCCAAGACTTGCTCCCGAACTGATGCCGAGAATGGAAGGGTCGGCAAGATGATTGTGGAAGGTTGTCTGCAACATAAGTCCGGCAACGGCAAGCGAGCCGCCGCATAGCAGAGCCGTAACCGCCTGTGGCATTCGCGAGTGCAGAACTATGAAGGTAAATGCCTCGTTATTGCATCGCCCTGTAAACAAAATGCTTACAACATCGTCGAAAGGAATGTTTACCGAGCCTACAAACAGATTCAGCACAAACAGTACAGCAAGAAGCATGGCAATGAAGGCGAATTTCAACGTAGTGCTGGATAATGGTATATACTTCATATCGTTAAACATCTTCTTCTATAATGTTCTGTTCTTTTAAAGAACAATGAGACTGATATTTCTGTTTTGTACCTTTCGGAACATAAAACAAACAATCTTTATCAACATCCTCAAAATCAAATTCATTAAACATTTTTTCAATGTTTTCTTTCACTCCAATATGGATTCTTTTTAATCCAGAGCAACCTTCAAAAAGTGGAGCCATATCCTTTTTTTCAATACTTGCAGGGATATACAGTTCTTCTATTCCGCTACAATCACAAAAAGCCATATGCTCTAATTCTGTTACGGATTCTGGTATTCTTAAAATCTTTGTTTTTATTGCACTTGGGCAAAAAATAAGTTTTTTTAGATCTTTTGAATAAAGAATACCATTCAAACTAACATAATTACAATTTTTCACATCTACTTTAATTTCATTTAATGATAGACACTTATAAAAAGTTGCTCCATCAATTACGTTTTCTACACCACTTGCCAGATATACGCTTTCAAGTTCAGCACATCTTATAAAAGAGCCACCTCCTATAAACCTCAAATTACTTGACAATCTTATACTTCGTAATCTTTTACACTCATAAAAAGCGTGCCATCCTATAGATTTCACTGTATCCGGCATTACTATTGAAGTTATTTCCTCACAACCTGCGAATGCATAATTTGCAATTTTAATTGTACCATCAGGAACCACGAACTCTCCCTTTATCTTATTGGATATATGTGAACACACAGTCGAGTTTCCTATGACATTAATTCTGTCAAAATTCAGGATATCCACATTGTACTCTCTTTTTATTCTGTTCAATACGAGATCTATTTCTTTAGTTTCATCTTTCCCTTTAAGTCTTTCATAATTTATAAAAAACAAAGTTGTTAACTCCTCAGGATAAACCCAATCATAACGAAAAACATCTGACTCGGGAAAAGATACACTATGTATATAATACGTTTCTAAAAAACATAACAGATCATGAAATTCGCTTGAATTCACACAATTACCCCTAAGAATTTCTATATAATCACATGACAAACGCTGGTATAATTTCTGTTCACCAAGTTTACGCATACAATCTTCAAAATCAAGCATGTAACAACGTTTGCCATTTCCTTCATTATATTTATAATAGTCGCCCTTGCCAAAGAAAAAATCTCTGACCTCGTTTCTTCTGATTGCCTTTATGTAATCATCTATATATCCATCCATAATTTTACTCAGAGATAGGTTTGTAATAACGTGGAGAATAGTCTTTCTCCACCAAGTCAGGGTTCGAGATGCTTACGAGATCCTTCAGCATTATGTCGGGGCGGAAAGGGGCTTCGATATAAATAAGTTCGCTTGTCGATGCGTTGTAGACCTTTCTGTCGGCAAAGGCCTTGAACTGGCTGTATTTTGCATTCTCGCCAAGCATCTGTCGGTACGAGAAAGGAGAGTCGTGATAGACAACCCACACATCGGCATCCTTCGATTTTGACAAAACCTGCTCGAACGAGAGCGGCTTAGACATCTCCTCTTGATGCTTGAACGGATACTCAAATCCGGCATCGCTAAACAACTGGCCATTAGTGCTATTGCCTCCCGGAGTGTACCACGCGCCCTGATACATCAAGCCGGCAAGAATCGTCGGTCTTTTCTTGCTCTTTGCAACCTTCTGCTTTAGGGAGAAATAGTTTTTCTCGACAACCGAGAAAAGTGAATCAGCCTTTCTTTCGCAGCCGAAAAGAATACCGTAGAATCGCATCCATTCGGCTCGTGCAATGGCTGAAACCTCGGCATAGTCGGCACATTCAACAATTGGGATTCCAATCTGTTCAATCTTTCCGTAACTTGTGTTGCCCTCGAATGGCGAAACCATCAGCAAATCGGTCTTGCTGGTTATAATCTGCTCGATATTTGGGTTCATTCCGTTGCCGAAATCCTTAATCGTACCGTCCTTTATAAGTTTCTGAACATCTGGCAGATTCATATACTGAGCATCGCAAACGCCGCCGATTCTGCCAAGCTCGCCAAGCATACTCAACAATCCGCAATGCACGCTGCTGAAGATTGCAGCCCTCTCGCTCGGCTTTCTGATGACCGTACCATCAACTCCGCTAACATCCGCCGTCGAATCGTTGGGAATAATGTATGTATGCAGAACCGCACCATCTTTCCAAGGGTTTGCAAGCACGGCCTTCCGATAGTTTTCATAGCGATATACTTTTATGTATTTTGCATATTTAAAATTCAAACTATCAATAGGTTTAGTATTGTTTGTTGAAGTATTGCTTCTGCACGAGCATAGTGCAAACAAAACGTATAATGCGGTAAGCGTTTGTATTATGTGTTTCATCCTAAAAAAATATTTTTTGCAAAGATAATATTTTTTGTGCATTAAATTGTATTTTTGCGAACTCGTAAAATTGTAATGAAAACAGATTCTGACAAAAAACATATAGCCAAATCGATAAGTCTGTTCGGCGGTCTTCAGGGACTTAGCATCTTGTCCGGACTGGTACGAAACAAGGTGGTGGCAATTCTTTTAGGCCCTGCCGGAATGGGACTTATCTCGCTCTACAACAACATCGTAACCTTGCTCAACAACGTGAGCAATCTGGGCATCTCGTTTAGCGCGGTAAAGCACATTTCAGAACTTTACGAAGAAGACAATCGCGAAGCCTTGCTAAGATACATAACTGTTGTACGCGGTTGGACAATCATCTCGTCGCTTTTCGGACTTGCGTGCGGAGTGGCCTTGTCGCCGCTGTTCAGTTATCTACTATTCAACGACCTGTATCATAGCATTCACATCAGTCTGCTGAGTCTTGCAGTTCCGTTCGGGATTGTTTCGGCTGTAGAGATGGGAATTTTGAAGGGCGTACGCAAGATTCGCGAGATGGCATACGCATCCGTTGCTATGGTTGTTGTGTCGCTCATCGTCGTTCTGCCAATGTACTATTTCCTTGGCATGAAGGGAGTTATGCCTTCGATTGTTGCCATGGGGTTCATAACAATGGCGGCAGCAACACATTTCTCGTTTCAGGAGTTTCCTGTTTTTGTTCCGCAGAAAATCAGAGAAATAACCGGCATTGAGCGATTTCCGTGGTACATGGGCAAGGCCGAAAATGCCGTAAAAATAGAGGTTAGGGGAGTTATTGACGAAGGAAAGCCGATGATAAAACTCGGCATCGCTTTTGTGGTCGGAATGTGCGCCACATCGCTAACCGAAGTCTGCCTGCGAACAGCCCTTCTGAAGATTGCCGACATCGATACCGTAGGACTTTATAACGCTGGATATCTGATAGTTGTAAACTACGCCGGAATGGTTTTCTCGGCAATGGAGAGCGATTATTTTCCGCGTCTGTCTGCCGTAAACAAAGATGCCGACAGATTCAACAAAGTGGTTAACAATCAAGCATTTGTATCGCTCCTTATAATCTCGCCTGGCATAATAGCCTTTATGTTCCTGATGCCGTGGTGCCTGCAACTTCTGTTCAGCGAGCGTTTTCTCGTCATAACCGGAATGTTACAGCTCGCCGCTCTCAATCTCTACCTGCGTTCCGTAACGCTTCCGGTGGCATACCTCAACCTTGCCAAGGGCGAGAGCCGCGCATATCTGATTCTCGAAATATCATACGACATTTTCTTCCTCGCATCGATGCTGATTGGCTACAGCCTGATAGGGCTTACCGGAACGGGACTGGCAATAACCGTCTCCGCCATTTTCGACTTTATAATTGTGGTGGCGTGGTGCTCGCTAAAATACGGCTTCAGGCTTGAGAAGAAAGTAATCATCACGCTTATAATCAATATCTTGATTGGACTGGCGGTTTATCTCTTCGTATCGGGATTAGTCAGAATCTGACGCCTCGGGCATCTGTTTATTTCCGTTTCTCGATTATTTTATATATTTTTGCTTCTCAATTGATTAAAAATGCAAGTACAAACTTTAGAAATACCAGAAATTATTGATGAGAGAGGAAGCCTCTGCTTTCTCGAGGGGCTGAAACATATTCCGTTCGAGGTGAAAAGGGTTTTCTGGACTACCAAAGTTCCCGAAGGCAAGGACAGAGGCGGACACGCGCATCAGACCAACGCCGAAGTTGTCTTTGCCATAAGCGGAAGCGTAAAAATTAAGACCGACGACGGAAAGGAGCAACTTGAATTCGTTCTGGACAAACCAAACGTCGGACTCGTTATTCCGCCAAATGTTTGGGCTGATTTAACTGATTTCAAGGAAGATACAGTACTTGTAGTAATGGCTTCGGAAGAATATAGCAAGATTGGTTATATACATAATTATCAAGAATTTAAGCAAATGTATGGAAGAGATTAGTATTGTAAGATACAACGATGAACATTTTGACGAATGGAACAATTTTGTCGATTCGTCGAGAAACGCCACATTCTTGATAAACCGCAACTATCTCGACTATCACAAAGCCAGATTCTGCGATGCGTCTGTAATGATTTACATTTCAGACAAACTGAAGGCTCTCGTGCCCGCTAACTTCGACAAATCATCTGGCACAATATGGAGTCATCAAGGTCTTACTTACGGCGGAATCGTTACGCACAACGACATGACCGGCGCAGAGATGCTCGACATTTTCAAGATTCTCTGCACTTATTTCAAAGAGCAATACAATGCCACGGCATGGATTTACAAGCCATATCCGCACATCTATGCAAGTTATCCAAGCGAAGAAGATTTGTACGCACTTTTTAAAGTCGGAGCACAACTTGCCGTCCGTCAGATTTCATCAACAATAAGACAAGACGAGCCGCTGCCATTCAGAAGCCTCAGAAAACGAGGCGCAAAGAAGGCTCTGAACAACGGATACACAATAAAAGACGATGATTTGGAAGGACTAAAAGAATATTGGTCAGTCCTCGACGAAGTCCTTTTCAGTCGCCACGACAAGCATCCTGTTCACACTTACGACGAGATTCTACCACTGGTTTCGCACTTCCGCAAGAACATCATTCTGCACACCGTGGCTAATCCCGAAGGGAAAATCTGCGCCGGAGTATTGGTATTCCTCAGCAAAATGGTGGCACATGCGCAATACATAGCAGGCAACGAGGAGGCAAAGCAAAACGGCGCGCTCGACCTTCTGTTTTATCATCTGATAAAAGAGGTTTACAAAGATGTGCCGTTCTTCGATTTCGGAATATCAAGCCAAGATTCCAACGCCTTTCTCAACACCGGACTTCTGTTCCAGAAAGAAGGATTCGGAGCAAGAGCCGTGTGCTACGACACCTACAAAATAAATCTGTAAACAATGGCTGAAGAGATTCAATTTTTAGACTTGAAGAAAATTTCGGACTCGTTCGAGCCCGAAATGTCAGAGGCAATTCTGCGCGTGGTTAAGAGCGGATGGTATCTGCAAGGGCAGAGCGTAAAGAATTTTGAACAAGAATTTGCCGACTACTGCGGAAGCAGATTCTGCATTGGCGTTGGCAACGGACTCGATGCTCTGACGCTGATTCTCACGGCTTACAAGCATCTTCTCGGCTGGAACGACGGCGATGAGGTTATCGTATCAGCAAACACATATATCGCCTCGGTTTTGGCAATCACAAAAGCCGGACTGAAGCCTGTTGCATGCGAGCCTTCGTTGGATGACTATCTTATTGATGTTGGGTTAATCGAGCAACTCGTCAACAACCGGACAAGGGCAATTATGCCAGTTCATCTCTACGGCAGATGTTGCGACATGACAAGCATCGCGGAAATCGCCCATAAGCATAATCTGAAGGTTGTGGACGATTGTGCCCAAGCCCACGGAGCGGTTTTCAACAAAAAGAAGGTTGGCTGTCTTGCCGATGCGTCGGGCTTCAGTTTCTATCCCGGCAAAAACCTTGGTGCGCTGGGCGATGGCGGCGCGGTAACAACCAACGACGAACTTCTTGCCACCGCCGTACGCCAGATTGCGAACTATGGGTCGGAGCGAAAATATGTAAACAAATACAAAGGCATAAACAGCCGTCTCGACGAGATTCAAGCAGCGGCTTTATCGGTCAAACTTAAACGTCTCGACAAGGATAATGCAGCACGCCGTAGGGTGGCAGAAGCCTTTACAAAGAGCATCAGCAACCCGTTCGTAACACTTCCATACATAGATGTATGTCGCGATTTTTCTGGTGATGAGCGCAACGTTTTTCACATCTATCCAATAAGATGCGAACATCGCGACGAACTTCAGAAGCATCTGAAAGCCAACGGAATAAATACGCTTATTCATTATCCAATTCCGTTCCACAAGCAGAATGCCTACAAGGAGTGTACAAATTTGCATCTGCCAATAACGGAAATAATTCACAACGAGGAACTTAGTCTGCCAATGTCGCCACTTCTTACAGAAAGCGAGATTGAGCGAATTGTTGCAGCCGTAAACAGTTTCAGACCATAAAAATCAGCATGGAAATTTTAGTTTCAGTAGTCGTAATAACCTACAATCAAGAAGAATATATAGCGCGCGCACTCGACTCGATACTGATGCAGAAGTGCAGCATTCCGTTCGAAATAATAATTGGAGAGGATTGTTCAACCGACAGAACGGGGGAGATTTGCGCCCGATATGCCAAACAATATCCCGACAAAATTACTCTTTTCAGAAACTCACCAAACAAAGGTCTTCTAAACAACTATTTCGACTGCATTTTGGCTTGCAAAGGCAAGTATGTGGCAGATTGTGCCGGCGATGATTTCTGGGTAGATGAGCACAAAATTGAAAAACTTTACACGCTAATGGAGCAACATCCCGATGTTACTCTGGCACATACCGGATATGCCGTGTACAACGAGAATACGGGCGTGGCAAGCACTCCGCTGGGCTATCAATCCGAGGCTTACATCAAGGACGGAAAGTCGATGCTTCAGGACATCATCTGCCCAAAAGTGCCAATGATGATACAATCTACAATGTTCAGAATGAAGCCTCTTCTTGAAGGCTACGAAAAAGATACGGCTTTGTTCAGAAACAAAGATTTGCCTTGCGAGGATATGCCTATCTTTGCGGCTCTCGCATCAAGAGGAAAAATAGCCTACATTCCGGATACTACGCAATATTATTCGGTTGGTCACGATTCGCTCTCGAACAATATCGACGAAACAAAACAATTCCATTTTGTGAAGCGAATGACACGGCTAACTAACTATCTTGCACAGAAATACAACATCGGAAGCAAGGCTCTCGACGAATGTTTAAAAGTTAAGGCTTTCGCTTTGATAATGCACGTTTTCAGAACGAACAAGGCCGAACTTCTGCCCGAATTCGATAGCATAATCCGCGATTTGGACATAAAAATAGACGGCAAGACAAGAATTGCGCGTTTTCTGCTAAGAAATTCGGTAGTTTGGAACTTGCTTCTATGCGTTCGCAAAGCGTTTGCCGGCCTTAAAAAATTGGCTTAATCCGTTGTATAACAGGCAGAATAACGCGCAAAAATCTTATGCCCCAATTTCGGTTTGTCAGAAAGTACAATATCCTCAAAGATGCAGAACAGTCTTTCTGTTTAAAAGGATATAACCCCGTCTCTTTCAGCCATATAAGCGAATCTTTCAGATAGTCGTCGTCCACACCATGGAAAATCATTCCGGCAACCCAGTCGAACGAGAGTTGACGGATTTTTCTGTCAAGAAGTCGGGCTTCGGACTTCGAATTGCGCAAACCATATAGCAAGCCTATCGTCTCTTTCAGGTCCTCCATACGTTTTTGCAAATGCTTACCGTCTGATTTTGTGGTAATTGAGCCGCTTCGTTTGTAGTAAAAGTACACAACAGAATCGGAAATGCAAATGTTTTTCGCCCTCACCACAAGTTGCGGCGTAAAAAGTTCGTCTTCGTGCAGAAAATGCTCTCTAAAACGTAGTTTTTCCCAGCAGGAATGGGCTTCGAGCAACGAGCGCCTGAAAACGTAAAGGCATGCCGAAGCCCTTAGATTTGTGGTTTCGAGATATTCCTCAACGCTTTTTACAACGCGCTTCCCCACTTTCAAATCTCCGCGGCACGATGGGGCAGAGGTGTACTTCATTCCAAAAGTCAGAATATCCGCAGAATCAGCACTTTTGCACCATTCCACGATGTATTTCAACGTGCCGTCTGCAATCGTGTCGTCCGAATCAACAAACATTATGTGTTCGCCCCGAGCCGCATCTATTCCTGTGTTTCTCGCGCCTCCAAGTCCTTTGTTTTCCTGTCGGATATACCTTACCGACGGGAAATCTTCGAGAACCGCCGCCGGACTTTTAGCCGAGCCGTCGTCGATGAGCAGACATTCAACCTCATCTGTCAGGACTTTCTGATTCACAACGCTTTCCAAGCAAGCGCGAAGCAAATCTCCGTCTATATTATAATAAGGTATAATTACGCTTAACAGAGTGCTCATTTCCGATTCTTTATTATGTCTGTAAAAATCATGTCGAGTTTGTTTGCCAAAACATCGTACGACGCAATTTGCCGCACTTTCTGCGAGACTGCAAATCCGTCAAAATCAACATTTTCGTATGTCTTCGCCATGGCATTGGTCAAAGCCTGCGCATCGTCTATCGGCACAACCGTACAGCCGCCTTCAATTCGCAGACTCTGCGGAGTAACTTCCGTTGCCACAACTGGGATTCCTGTGCTCATTGCCTCGAGAATGGAAAGCGGCTGAGCCTCAGAACGGCTTGGCAGAACCAGCAGATTGCTTTCGTAAAGTACCTCTCTTACCTTTTCGCGCCCCACACGACCGTAGCAATGCACATTTTCGGTCTCAAAATGTCTTATCATCTTCTGCATTTCTTCCGAATCTGTTCCGAAGCCCAGAACATCCAAACGGGTGTTTTTGTGTTTCTTACAGAACTCTTTAAACGCAGGCAGAAGAACGTCGTAGCCTTTCAGCGGAATGAAATTGGCAAGGCACACTATTCTGTACGGCCTTGCAGAAATCCGTCGGTCTTCGCGCTTGCGGAAAGCATAGAAATCGGTATCTATGGCATTCGGCATCTCCTTCCAGCGGTATGCCTTCCCAAAAATCGGAGCCAAATCATCTACCAACTCGGCTGACACGGGCAGAACGATACTCGCCTCGGCGTATGCCTTCCGTATCAACGGAATCTCCCACGAGTCGTCTCCGCCTGTCTTGGCTATCTCGGTCGTGAAATAATAACTTGGCAGATGTTCTGTTATTACATAAGGTATACCGTAGTCGCGGCTAATGAGCATCGACGCATATCCGGCCCAATGGGCGCAATGGGCATGGATAATGTCGGGTAGGCCATATTTCTGCACATAGTCGGCAAACATCTGTCTTACCGTTTTAACCCATCTCTCAACATTCGGCTTAATCATCATCGGAATGCCTCGCGTGTACGAGTAGTAAACGCTTATGCCGTCCATCTCAATCCATTTTCTGCCGTAGGAATACATACAGAAATCGGTCACGCTCTTCCTGACAGAAAGCTGTACGTTGCTGATTATCCGCACGGTGTGACCGAACGAACAGAGTGCCTTTGCCTGATCGAGACAGAACTCTCCTCCATAGGGCGGAAAAAAGGATGGAATCTCAACTATATGCATCAATATTCGTTTAATATTTAAATGATGGCAAAGGTAGGCATTTTTTTTCATTTCTTGTTGTATATTACAAATTTAATGTTATCTTTGCACACGAATTTTAGAATTTTATGAACAAAAAAGATGAAAAGATTGTTATTTACTAACGGTTTGTTATTTGGAGTATCTGCTGTAACATTTGCTGGAGGCCTGTTAACGAATACAAACCAGAATGTAGCATTTCTTCGAAATCCTTCGAGAGATGCAGCGATAGCTATTGACGGTGTGGTGAGCAACCCTGCGGGTGTTGTATTTTTAAAAGACGGAATTCACTTGTCTGTAAACATACAGAACGCACATCAGACACGCGATGTAACTTCTACATTCGGACCATTTGTCTATGGCGACGGAAATACAGGCACGACAAAAAAATATAGAGGCAAGGCCGATGCGCCGATTGTGCCATCGCTCCAAGCCGCATACAACAAAAACAACTGGAGTTTTCAGTTTAACTTCGCAATAACAGGCGGAGGCGGAAAATGTGAGTTCGACAAGGGACTCGGCTCATTCGAGAGTACGGTAGCAATGCTTCCTTTGCTGTCTCGTTCGTTGCCATCAATGGCTGAGGGAATGGGACTGGGCACAATAGAAGGTATGCCGCTCATCGACAACTACAAAATGGATACTTACATGCGTGGACGCCAGTATTACTACGGTTTTACACTTGGCGCGGCACGCAAGATAAACGATAACCTGAGCGTATACGCAGGTGTCCGCGGATTGTACGGAACATCAAACTACTACGGATATGTGCGCGACATTCAGGTGAAGGTAGGCGACAACTGGCTGCCTGCATCCGAGACTTTCAAGAACTATTCGCTGGCAAGCGCACAGGCTTATGGCGTTGCAACAGAACAGGCTAAAGAGGCCATGGCTGGTAATAAACCAGAGGATGCTGCCGAATATGCAGCCAAGGCAAAGGATGCCTACACAAAGGCTGTCTTGTATCAGGCTCTCGGAACTGCGACCGAAGATGTAACCTTGAACTGCGACCAATGGGGTCTCGGATTTGCTCCGATACTGGGTGTCGACTACAAGGTCGGCAACTTCAACTTTGCAGCAAAATACGAGTTCAAGACTCGCATGAGACTGCACAACAAGTCGGCAAATAGCGCAAGCGCTGAGAACATAGCAGTTCTGGCAAAATACAAGGACGGACAGAAGGTTGAGGACGACTCGCCGGCTTTGCTCACAGTTGGAGCACAATGGGAGATTATCCCGTCGCTCAGAGTATCTGCCGGATGGCATCACTTCTTCGACAAGGCCGGACACATGTACGAGCATCACGAGCAGAAACTCGGAGGAGATACAAACGAGTATCTTGCTGGTGTTGAGTACGACATAAACAAGGCTATTCAGGCAAGTTGCGGTTTCCAGAAGACTTGCTACGATTTTACCGACGACTACATGGAAGACATCAGTTTCAATGTAAGTTCTTGGACTTTTGGAGTTGGCGTTGGAATAAAGTTGAAGGAGAATATGAAGTTGAACCTTGCATACTTCCAGACAAACTACGGCGACTATACAACTGCCACAACTAACGACTTCAACAACCAGTCGGCAGTAGCAGCCGGCATCATCGCCCCGGTAGTTGCCAAACTGACAGAAAGCGAGGAAATGGGAACAATGGCAGCACAGGCTGCAAAAACAGCCCTTGTAAACTCTGGCTCGCTTGCAGGTTCAAACAGTTTCACACGCACAAACCGCGTGCTCGGAATAGGATTTGACATCAGTTTCTAAACTGATACACACAAAAAATTGTATACATGTTCATTTTTACGTTATAATTTAACCTCTCATTTTTAGTAAAGTGTCGGCTGTGAAGTTGGCACTTTTTATTTATCTGAAAATCAGCGCACTATACTTAATTTATCTTTTTGTAAATCTATCAAATTTCACCATAATATACCGATTTTGCAAAACATCGTTTTACAAATGTTCTACAAAATCAATGAATGATGTCACTTAATTTAATAGGTAAAAAACATTATTCTCCAACAGTTCTGAAATGCACTTAACTGAACAGTAAAATACTGTGCCGGACCTCCTTCCTACGCAAGAGAATAATGTTATTCTGGAAAATTGCCAGTTGATGAAAAGAACCCTATAATCCCCATTCAAGGTTGAGCTGAAAATACCACTGGCAAAGTAAAATTAATTCTGGCGCACTCCGAAAATGCGCTACCTCTTCGGCTGAGAGGTAAGGTTTGGACTATGCACAGCCAAAAAGCCGAGACTGCAAACAAAGGGCTCGGAATAACTCCTCAGAACATCTATTTTAGCAACGAAAGTATTCCAAACCGTAGTGCAATTCCGCGGACGTTAGAATACAACTCGCTGCATAGAAAACTTCCACCCAGAACCGCGTCGGCGCAAGCGCAAGTGACACTGCCATTCCCGAATGGAAGCGGTGCAAAAATAAGAAAAAATCTCTTTCTTGCAAAACAATGACAGCGAAACATACGATTACTCACACCTAAGTTCAGAAATCATCAGACTAATTCTGTCTACAACAATCCGCGCGCACCGCACCGAAAACCACAACTTTTTTATTAACTTTGCACAGAAAAACAAATAAGCGTCTCATGATTTACAAAATATTACCTACAATCTTGGCATTACTGATTGTTCCAGACATCATAATTTACAAGATTTTCGTAAAGCGAAAAACGCAGAACATCTTTCTCCGTGCGTTATGGTGGCTGCCTTGCGTGCTTCTCATCATCGCGCAAATTGTTCTGGTTTGGGATTACGACTGGGAAGGAAACGGGCTTCTGTTGCCTTACCAGATTCTGTCAGAAACATTCATCATTCTGTGGGTTGCCGATTTTGGACCGAAGATATGCTTCTGCCTGCTTTACGCACTTCAGCAATGGTATGCCAACTACAAGCCGTGCATCAGGGGCAGCCGCTGGTGGCATCCCTGCACCTGTGCCGCCATTCCCTCGCTCATAGGATTCTGCATGATAATAGGCGGAGTTGTCTACGGCTTCAGACACATCGTCATAAAAGAAGTGGAAATCTGCCACGAAGACATTCCCGAGAGTTTCGACGGATACCGCATTGCCCAGTTTTCCGACCTTCATCTTGGAACTTACAAGGTTTATGCCGAAGATGTTCCGGCACGACTCCGAGACCGAATAAACGAGGTGAACGCCGACCTGATTGTCTTTACCGGCGACATCGTGAACAACCGCGCAAACGAACTCGACGGCTTTGAAAACCAACTGAAGGGCATGAAAGCGAAAGATGGCATCTACGCCATTATGGGTAATCACGACTATTCAACATACATCTATTGGGAATCGGCAGAGAAGAGAAAACAGAACATTCGCGACTTGCAAAGCCGAATGAGTGCGCAGGGCTGGAAATGGCTTCTGAATCAGCACAAGATTATAAGAAGAGGGCAAGACCCAATCGCCCTGATAGGAGTGGAGAACGATGGCAATCCGCATTTTCCGGCTCTGGCAGACCTTCCAAAGGCTACCGAAGGACTTGAAAGGCCGATGTTCAAGATTCTGCTAAGCCACGACCCTACACATTGGCGCAGAGAGGTGCTCGACAGCACCGACATTCAGTTGCAACTTTCGGGACACACCCACGGAATGCAACTCGAGTTGTTCGGCCTGTCGCCAGCCAAGTTCATCTATCCCGACTGGGGCGGATGGTACAACGAAGGCAAGCGATGGCTATACGTCAGCACAGGCGTTGGCGGAGTTGTCTATCCATTCCGCTTCGGGGCTTGGCCCGAGATTGTGGTCATAACATTAAGGCACAAGAGGAAATAAAATTCCCATTATATGAGAAAAATACAAACCAATACTCAAAGAGCACAAGAAAAGAAAATGTCTGCCGACATCCTTTTGTGCGGGAGATTGGCAGACATTGCTATTTGATTTTAGTGCTATATTTCAGATTTTCAGCATCTTTATGCTTTCTTGCGCTCAAGTTCCTGAAGATTTTCCATCTTCTTTGTCTCGAGGAATTCATAGATTCCGCACAGATGCTCGCGAACCTTCTGATTACCGAATTCGTACACCTTTGTAACCAGTCCGTCGAGGAAATCGCGGTCGTGGCTAACCACAATAAGCGTTCCGTCGTAGTGGATAAGTGCCTGTTTCAGAATGTCTTTCGTCTTCAGATCGAGGTGGTTGGTAGGCTCATCGAGGATAAGCAGATTAACAGGCTCGAGCAGAAGTTTGAGGATTGCCAGTCGAGTGCGCTCGCCTCCCGAAAGCACTTTGACCTTCTTCTCGCTGATTTCTCCGCCAAACATGAATGCGCCGAGGAGGTCGCGAATCTTGGTGCGGATATCACCCTTCGCAATATCGTCAATTGTCTGGAATATAGTGAGTTCCTCATTCAGAAGCGATGCCTGATTCTGCGCAAAATAACCGATTTTCACGTTGTGACCGATGGTGATAACGCCGTCGTGCTTCAGTTGCCCCATGATACACTTGACCAAGGTAGATTTTCCCTCGCCGTTACGTCCTACAAAGGCAATCTTGTTGCCTCGTTCAACGGTCAGGTTGCAA
The DNA here is from genome assembly GCF_000702225.1 of Bacteroides sp. Ga6A2. Lineage (NCBI taxonomy): Bacteria > Pseudomonadati > Bacteroidota > Bacteroidia > Bacteroidales > Bacteroidaceae > Bacteroides > Bacteroides sp. Ga6A2. The sequence continues at coordinate 80,493 of NZ_JNKX01000017.1, forward strand.
TTCTTGAAGATAACCTTGTCGTCGAAACTCTTTCCTACGCCCTCCATCTGCACAGGATAAGTGCCGCTTCGTGGCGAAGGTGGGAACTTCAGATTAAGTGCCGATGTATCCTCCTCGTCAACCTCAACAAGTTCGAGTTTCTCGAGCATTCTTACGCGGCTCTGAACCTGATTTGTCTTTGAGTATGTGCCCTTGAAACGCTCGATATAGTCTTTCGTCTCGGCAATCATCTTCTGCTGCTCCTCGTACTGCTTTTGCTGCTGTGCGCGGCGTTCCTTGCGCAGTTCGAGATATTGCGAGTAGTTGACCTTGTAGTCGTAGATGCGCTGGCACATAATCTCGATGGTGCGGGTTGTGATGTTATCGACGAACTTGCGGTCGTGACTGATTACTACAACGGCTTTTCCGCTCTGCATAATGAAGTCTTCGAGCCATCCGATACTCTCTATGTCGAGGTGGTTTGTAGGCTCGTCGAGCAGAAGCACGTCGGGGTTCTGAAGCAGAAGTTTTGCCAGTTCGATGCGCATTCGCCATCCGCCGCTGAACTCGCTTGTCTGTCGGTTGAAATCCTTGCGCTCGAATCCGAGGCCGATGAGAGTCTTCTCAACATCTTCCTCAAAGTGAGTCATATCGATGGCGTAGAATTTCTCGCTCAATGCTGCAACTTTCTCTATCAACTGCATATAATCATCGCTCTCGTAGTCGGTGCGAGTGGCGAGTTGGTTGTTGAGTTCGTCAATCTCCTTCTCCATCTCTTTCAGATGCGAGAAAGCCAGCGATGCTTCCTCAAAAACGGTTCGTCCGTCCTCTGTCATCAGATGCTGCGGAAGGTACGCAATGTTGCAGTCTTTCGGAGCAGAGACCTTGCCTCGCGTAGGCTGTCTTACTCCTGCCAGAATTTTCAGCATCGTGCTCTTTCCGGCTCCGTTTTTGCCCATTAGGGCTATGCGGTCTTTCTCGTTAATCTGGAATGAAACGTCTTTGAAAAGGCATGTGCCTCCAAACTCAACTGTTAGTCCGTCAATACTTACCATATATTGTTTTTACCTTATTTTCTTGATTTTATGCCGCGCCGCCGTGTAGCAACAGGTAAGCCACAACTGCGATTATTACGATTATTATAGCCCACTTTATTATTGCCTTTGCAATCTTCCAGACAATAAACAATACAAGCAGGGCAAGTGCGATGATTATTAAATTGCTCATGATTAAAATAAAATTTCGTGCAAAAATAACTCAATAATTGCTAAGCACCAAATAAATAGGTGTTTTTGTGCCGGAGGATTATGCTTTGCAAAACATTTTGCGCGATGAAGATTTCTGCAAATTCTCTTTGCCATAATATCAAATTGCGATATATTTGCCGCACTAAAAATGAGAGGATAGGGGAATAGGAGAGTCCTCTTTTTTCGAGATTGATTTTAACAACCATACAAACGCAAATATAACGAGGTAAAAATGACGTATTTAGGTGAAATTATATCGATACTAGTAGCGGTATCGTGGACGGCAAGCGCTATTTTTTCAGAAATGGCATCGAAGAAAATCGGCAGTCTTACGCTGAATGTGATAAGGATGTCGATGTCGTTATTCTTTCTGGCTATAATCCTTTGGATTACAGTAGGGAAGCCATATCCGGCGTATGCCGATGCCAACACATGGCTTTGGCTCAGTCTGTCGGGTTTTGTAGGCTATGTTTTGGGCGATTATTGCCTGTTTAAGTGTTATATATCAATAGGTTCGCGCTTCGGACAATTGCTTATGACCGTTGCTGCACCAGTTGCGGCTGTTGCTGCTTGGGCTATCCTCGACGAGAAGATGTCTGACACGGCCATCATTGGCATGGTTGTTACAATTGCCGGTATTGCCATGTCAATCTTCGGAAAGAACGAGGATAACAAGGTTAAACTGAAACTTCCTTTGGTTGGATTGCTTTACGGACTGGCGGCTGCTACGGGGCAGGGCGTAGGCTTGGTTTTGAGCAAGTACGGAATGCAGTTTTATCAGCAGTCGCTCGAGGCAAACAATGCGTCTTTGGGAATGATGATGCCCGTTGCATCAACCATGATAAGGGCTATTATGGGATTTGTTGGATTTACGGTGGCGCTGTTCTTCTTCTCGCGAAGCGGATATACGCGCATAAACAACGCCGTACGCAATGGCAAGGCTATGATTTTCACTTTCTCGGCCTGTATATTCGGCCCAGTAATAGGAGTGAGTCTTTCGCTCATGGCAACCTTATACACCAGCACGGGAGTGGCTCAGACAATTATGGCTCTTGCGCCAGTCTTCATTCTTCTCCCTGCGTATCTGCTGTTTAATCAGAAAATTACAGTGTTGGAGATAACCGGAGCTGTGGTGAGTGTTATAGGCGTAAGTCTGTTCTTTATCTGATAACAGTTTATCGAAAACAAAAGACTCGCAATCGCATGATTCTCAGCGCGACTGCGAGTCTTTCTGTGTCTTATTTGTTCTGTTTTACAAAGTCGATAACCTGCTTTGCAAAGGCTTTCATTCCGGCTTGTGACGGGTGACCGCCTTGCTTGTCGATGTCGTGAAGCAGAAGGCATGGAACTCCGTAGTGCTTGCTTATAACTTGCATTGTTTCAGTATGTTCTGGCTTCAACTCGCTGTTAATGATGATGTAGAGTTTTGCGGTAGGGTAGTTCTGGCGAATGTTGCTGACCATTCTGGCAAATGCCGGACGGAAATACCACATGTCGCTCTCTGTCCAGTTGGCATATTTGTACTCGCCGCAAAGTTCGCCAGTCCACGAGTCGTTTGTTCCGCAACAGCACAGAATGATGTCAGGTTCGCCAAGATAAGGAACGCGCGTGTTGAACGAGCGATAATCGTAGTTCTCGTTTCGGTAGCCGTAATATCCAACGGTGCTGCCGCTCCACGAATTGTTTATTTCGAGTTTCCACTTCATCTGGTTTATAACCTGCCACCACCAAGTCTGCTCAACCTGCTTGACGTCGTTGTTCTTCTTGTGCCATTTGCTGCCTTCGGGAGCGTACCAAGGCTCGTGCGTTGATGGAATGTAGCCCTCGAAAGTCGAATAACTGTCGCCAAAAATCGTAACTCTAACTGAATCTTTCTGTGCGCTTGCCGAATGTGAGAACGCCAGCATGCACACGCCGATTGCTAATGCTGAAAAAAAATGTTTCATCTTTTCTGTTTTATTTTATATAGTTTAAGATTTTTATTTCTGATTACAAAGATAGCAACAAAACCGTTACGACATTCCTAAATTCAGTGTTTTATTTTCTTTTCTGAAGAAATATGCGATTCCTCGGCACGGGGAGAAAGAATTATCTATAAATCCTATTTAACATAATCGTGATTATACCAGAATAGGGATAAATAAAAAAGATGGTAACATGAATTACCATCTTTATATTTATTGCGTACGTTTTTTCAGAGAACTGCAATAACTTCGACTTCGCACAGTGCATTTTTCGGAAGCGACTTAACTGCAACTGCAGAACGCGCCGGAGCCTCGTGCTCGAAAAATTCAGCGTAGACTTCGTTGAATGCTACAAAATCGTTCATGTCGGCAAGAAAGCATGTGGTCTTGACAACGTTCGACAAACTGTAGCCTGCCGATTCGACCAAAGATTTAACGTTTGTCAAAGCCTGACGTGCCTGAGCCTTGATATCACCTTCAACCAATGTTCCTGTCTTTGGATCCAATGGAATCTGACCTGATGCAAACAACATTCCGTTAACCTCGATAGCCTGACTGTACGGACCGATGGCAGCAGGAGCATTTTGGGTTGTAACTACCTTTTTCATTCTATTTTTATTTGTTTTTAATTATCCTGACGGGAAAAGCTTTTGTTTTTAAGAAAGAAACTAAATACAACGCAAAAATACTAATTTTTTTTGACAAACAAAAAGATTATACTATTTTTGCAGCGTTTTCATAAAAGGAAAACAGGAAAATGAAAAAAACAGAGTCTAACAACCCAAAAGTATTCACTTTTCATCAGTTCAGTAAAAAAGGCTATTCAGCCTTTGCAAGTCTGGGAAAGCAGATACATATAGGTGTGCTAAGCGCGCTCACCTTGACTTATGCTTGTCCGCAGACTGCAACCGCCATGATGAGCGTGGCTGGCATTGAGTCTGAATCTGCCGATGAAATGGACGAATTCGATTTGGAAGAAGAACAGACAGGTCTGTGTCTTCTAGCGGAGGAAGTTCTCCTCTGCAACAGCGTTGCCGAAGCTGCGCAACGCCATTTGTATATTAAGCAAAAAATAAGAGATGTTGATATCGGAAAACTGCTTTCGGCACACGAAAGGCAGACACGATGCGGTGTAGAGGTGCCTACCTTATCTTATTAAATATCAATATTTTTACTTAATATACAAAAGAACTGAATGAAAAATAATTTCAAGTTGGCGACGATTCTTATAGGATTGTCGCCCCTATCTGTTGCTGCACAAAATGTGGCAGAGTACAACATCGACGAAATTCAGGTAACAGGAACGCGAGCACGTATGGATATGAAAAGTTCCGTGAGAATGGTTCAAGTACTTGACCGTAAGCAGATTGAGGCTTCGTCTGCTCAAAGTGTGAACGACCTTCTGAAACTTGTGGCAGGTGTAGACGTGCGTCAGCGCGGCGCATGTGGAGTTCAGACCGATATTGGCGTGAATGGCGGTTCGAGCGACCAGATGACGCTCTTGCTGAATGGCGTGAACATCAGCAATCCGCAGACGGGACATCTTACCGTAGATTTGCCTGTTTCGGTCAATGATATCGAACGCATCGAGGTACTCGAAGGCGGAGCGTCGCGTGTGTATGGTTCGTCGGCTTTCTGCGGAGCGATAAACATCGTTACAAAGCAGGAAAAGCAGAGTAACGTGGGCGTAAATCTGAGCGGTGGTTCGTTTGGAACTGTGACTGGCGGTGCACACGTCGGTTATGTTTCGGGCGGAACGACGAACCGATTGAGCGGTGGATATTCGCGGAGCGATGGCGGAACGGACAATAGCGACTTCAAAAAAGGCCAGTTGTTCTGGAACGGCGGATATCAGGGACGCGATTTTGATGTCAAGTGGCAGGCTGGCTTCAGCAACATGCACTATGGCGCAAACACCTTTTATAGTGCGGCTTACAACAATCAGTACGAGGAAAACAAGCGTCTGATGATGTCTGTTTCTGCCGAGACGAAAGGCAAGTTGCACTTCATGTCTTCGGTTTACTGGAATCGTTCGTACGACGATTATGTACTTATCCGTACGAATCCTTCGGTTTACGAGAATTTTCATCAGGTAAATGTCTACGGAGCCGATTTGAGCGCGTACACCGATTGGCGATTGGGTAAGACTGCTTTCGGCGTGGAAGTCAGAAACGAGGGCGTGCTGAGCAGCAGTCTGGGTAAGCCGCTCGACGAGAAAATGTACGTCCGAATTCCGGGAAACGACGGCTTCTATACGAACGGCGACAACCGAACGAACATTAGTTATTATCTTGAGCACAACGTTATTCTCGACCGAATCACAATTTCTGCTGGACTTTTAGCCAATATGAATACGGCGCTCGATTATCGCTATCGCCTTTATCCGGGCGTTGATGTGGCTTGGCGACCAGTTTCGGGACTAAAACTGTATGCTTCGTTCAATCAGGCTCTGCGAATGCCTACGTTTACCGATTTGTATTACAAAAGTCCGACAATCAACGGAAATATCGGTCTGAAACCCGAAAAAAACTCCGATTTCACCATTGGAGCGAGTTATTCCGTCCCAGCCTTTCAGATGCAGGCAAAGGCATTCTACCGTCATGGCACGGACATGATAGATTGGGTTAAGTACAATGCCGAAGATTCGTATCATTCTGCCAACTTCAACCTTAATAATATGGGATTTGAACTTGCATCGGCTGTGAATTTTGGCGAGATTTGGGGCGAATCGTCTTTTCTGAAGCGATTTTCGGCGGCATATTGCTACATTCATCAGGAGCGAAAGGATGATGCTGGAGTTTATCGCAGCAACTACGCCATGGACTATCTGAAGCATAAACTAACGGCATCTCTCGCCCATCGTATCGTCGGCAACATCGAGGCTCAATGGGATTTCAGACTGAAGAACCGAAACGGCAGTTTTGAGAAGTATGAAGGCGGAAAGACGACAGGTGTTCTTACTCCGTTCGGAACGTATGCCGTACTCGACCTGAAGGTTCAATGGCAGCATAAGGATTGTAGCGTCTACGTTCAGGCAAGCAATCTGACAAACCACAAGTATTACGATTTGGCAAATGTAGAGCAGCCCGGCTTGTGGCTTATGGGTGGTGTAAAGTGGAATTTTCAGTTTTGATAGATGAATCTGCGATTATTTAATACATATAAGTAAAAATAATCGTTAAATTAGAATAAGACGTCTCGTTTTTATCCGAAAATAGGAAAGCGAGGCGTCTTTCTTATGTTGTGCAACATCTTTGATTGCATCATCGACTTTGCATTTTTCAATGCCTTTATCATTGAAATGTTAAAAAGTGACGATTTGAGTTCCAAGAGCGTAAAACTGAGAACTTTAAATTGTGGTTGGTTTCCGTTTTTTCGTATATTTGCAATATAATCTAAGAACCATAAATTATTTAGCGATGATCAACAAAATTAAGCACACTCGATGTGGTAACGAATTACTGCTTCTATTTGCTGTGTTTTGTAGTACTGCAAATGCTGAGAATTTCACATCTACATTTCCAAACACAAATACATCCGCATTGTACGATGGCAACAATTCTACTGAAGTTACTAAGGAAGATTTAGAGAATGGTGTTAAGGACGAAAGAGGAGTTTTGTATAGCAAGGACGGTAAAAGGCTGCTCAAGGCACCTGCCGACTTGCGTGAGTATCGCGTGAAAGACCGCACCACGGTTATCTGTGACAATGCTTTTAAGATGGAGGTTGGCTTCGGTTCAAACTCCGAACTTCGTAAGGTCGTCATTCCGCCGAGCGTTACGACTATCGGTAACAGCGTTTTTACTTCGTGCAAGAATCTTGAGAACATAGAAGTTGAGACATCAAATATGTATTTCATAAGCGATGGCGGAATACTGTTCACGAGCGATAAAAAGACGCTAATCTGTTTCCCTGCCGGAAAGCAGATGCTGAAATATGCTATTCCCGAAGGCGTTACGACAATAGAGAAGGAAGCCTTCTGCAATTGCGTGAGCCTCGAATCGCTTACACTTCCAAGTACGGTTACGACAATTAAGGAGAAAGCCTTTTTCGATTGTGCAAGTGTAAAGGCATTTGATATTCCAAGTCGTGTCACTACAATCGGAAAGAGCGCGTTCCGAGCATGTATCAACATAACGAGCATTACCGTTCCGCAGAGCGTTACAAGCATCAGCGACGAGGTTTTCCTCGGTTGTATGAGCCTGAAGACGGTAAAACTTCCGCAGAGCATCGACAGCATCGGCCTGAAGGTCTTTGCAGGATGCCGAAGTCTGGAAAGCATCGTCATTCCGAGAGGAACATCGGAAAAATTCCGCAGTATGCTTGCCGAGAATTTACATTCGAAATTAAGAGAAGAATAAACATAAATAAGGCGATGAACATTTTTTGATTTCATCGCCTTATTTTTTTGAGAGAATCTTTTTATTTCTTGTCGCCGTTCTCGATAATCTTCAGCAAACGCTCGTTAATTGCCTCGATTCTTCTGAGGTGCTCCTTCAGAATTCTGTTTTCGAGTTCGAGGTTTGACTGATAGATTGCCTGATTCTGGTCGTTTGTAACGGCTGCAACCTCCTTTGTTTCTTCCTCAACGTCTTCTTCGTGGAAGACTGTTACCGGAACGTCGAGTGCCCTTGCAATTCTTTCGAGCACTCGTGGGCTTGTTGTGTTCAGTTTAATAATTCTCGATAGCCTTGTAGGAGTTATTCCTGCGTCAACGGCAACCTGTTTGAGAGTAATTCTCTTTGTTGCGGCTATTGATTTTATTTTTGTCAGATTCATAAAAAAATGTTTTATATATTTACGTTTCTTATTTTTGTCGGCACACTATGCACCGTTCTCTCCTATTCTATTTCCAGTCGAGTTTCAGACCCTTTATCACTATGCCCGAACCACCTATCGAGCCTGTGTGCTGAAGTCCGAAGCCTCCGAATGTAGATGGCTCAACCACAGCCGTGAGCGATGCTTCTGCCGGTATTCCGAGGGTGTCGTACGGAACTTGAACCTTGTTTGTAAGGCTTGCCGTCAGTTTTTTGCCTTTCATCTCTACGCTTATGTGGCATCCTCTGCGGAATCCTGTAACTGCAACAGGCTCGCAAACCTTTTCGTACTCTCCGTTTGTGTACTTCAGGAACACCATCTTTACGGCATGGTCGTAATCCTTATCGCGGAATATTCGGAGTGCGTATCCGCTGTTTGTTCGGTTGTTGTACATTATGTACAAATCCATGTACTGTCCGTTGTTTCCGGCGAATCCCTGACCAATCTCCTTGCAAGGGTCAACATCAAACTGAATGGACATTGCCTTGTACATGATGTGGCTTACCGGAGTGAACATCATTCTTGCGCCTCGATGTGCCAATGTCAGTCCGTATGAGTTTGCCGCGCCGTCGATTCCCATGTCGTAGAGCCATACGAGCGAGTCTTGGCGTTCAACAGGCCATTTGTACTTCTTTGTGTCGGCAGGCTTGTTTACGGTCATAGTCCAAACGCCGTCTACGATGTCGGGCTGCACCTGAGTTGGCAGATACTTCACGTTTACGTCGTAGCTAATCTGCTTTGGCGCGTTGCGTATAACATCTGATGTGTAGCTCCACACCTGAGGGTTGGCTTCGCATCGCTGGTGCTTGGTTGCAATCGATGCCTTGATGATGTAGCCCTCGTCGGCACGGGTAAGTTTGTATCTGTTATGCGGTTCGCCCACCACGTTTGTCGTGGCAGTCAGATACCACTTGTCCTTTACCGGATTTCCATCCTTGTCTTTTACGCATCTGTACCATTTAATCACGCTTTCGTCACGCAATCCGTTTTGCAGATTCAGTTTATAGTTTAGAACCAGCTCGTCTTTTACTCTCTTCAGCTCAGGAGTTTTGGTAAACTCTGGCGGAGGAAGTTGTCGCGGATAAATGTTGATTCGTGATGAGGATTCGAGTCCGTTTGCCGATGTTACCTTAATGAAGGTCACATTCTTCTCGTTCTCGTTCTCCTTTATTCCTTTTACGGTACATCTGCCTTGGTCGTCCTGCGTAATACGCAGATATTCTTTGTATGAAGGTTTTTCGAAATCCCATGTCAATTTTGCTGGCACTGGGTTATTGAGGTCTGAGAACATATAGGCTTTTGCTCCGATGTTAACCTCGTCGACCTCGTTTTCCAACTGTATACGTCGTTGTGTTACAGACAGTAGCGTTGGTATTTTCTTCAACCCCTCTGTATTCTGCTTCGTTGGATTCCAATCATCCTCTCCGCGCATCAGGTTGAATATGTTGTATGTGCCGTCTGCCAGTTTGTATGCTCTTAGCAGAGGTTTGTTTGTTATGTCGACCGGAATCCATGGTCCAACCCACAGTTTCATCGAGTCGCCGTTAACTGTATTGTTAGACAGATATGCGCGCATGTCAATCTGTCCTGTCTGAGTCCAGTATATAAGTTCGTTTCTCAGGTGCGAAACCTCCCATCGGCAGTCAATCATCGTTGCCGGACCGCCCTTTCGCATAACGAATGGCTTGTACTCGTTGGTGCTGAAGTCGCAGTTCAGGAACACTACTCCAGTCTGCATCGGACTGTACAGCGGTTTGTCTGTATTGAACGTGAACTTACAGTTCAGGAATACCGCATTGGCCGGGAGTGAGTTTTCTCCGCAGATGATTGTGCAGTTTTCGAGAAAATGTCTTCCGCCGTTTATGATGTTAAACGGACTCGTGTTCTTTCCGCCCTTGAATATGCAGTTCTTCAGGTGAATGCGGTCGCCCCTTACAATCGCAATCTTTGCGCCAGTAACCCTATCTGTTCGCTTCTCGTGGTCGAGGTCGGGGTTACGTTTGTATACGAGGTCGATGGAACAGAAGTTTCCGAAGGTCAGATCCTCCATCGTCAGGTCATCGCCTACCCAGTCGAACATAGTGTACATTCGGTCTGCGCCATATTTTTCTCCACGGTTTCCGGCAATTACAACGTCTTCCGGATTACCTGTCAAACCTATCATATTAATATTCCCGGCTTTTATCTCTATGCCGCTCGCTACTCCGCTGTTTGGGTTTTCAGGCGTTACAATCTTGTTGTCGTCCTTGTCGTCTACCCAGTAAACGTTTGGCGAGAAGAATATCCTTATCTTCCTTTTCAATCCGTTCGCACGGACTTTCTCTGCCATCTTCAGAGCATCCCTCACGTTGTCGAAGACGAATTTGTTCGCCTCATTGTCGAGTGAAAGGTCTACAAGGAAGATAGAATCGCATGTCGTTAATTTTTCAGTTCTGTATGTGAATTTATGTTGAGCCGACACGCTATTCGATAGTAAAAAGTTTATAAAAAATGTATAAAAAAGTCTTTTCATATTATCATACATTTGATGTTACAATTTATCGTGGTTTTTGATTCCTTTTATCTAAACTGCACAAATATAAAAATTATTTTGAAATAAAAAGTTAAAAAATGTGAAAAGTTGATTTCAGAACCTTATTTTTATTGAAAAAGACCATTTTTGCAATCTAAATATCACCTCGCGGCTAAGAAATAATTTGTCTGAGCACCTCAACTGCCTTCTCGACAGTAGGGATGTTCTTGATGACGATGCTGCGCTTTCCGGCACTCGATTCCCTAAGTTGGCATCTGCGCGGATTGACTGTAATGTAATTGATAATCTTTCCGAACTCCTCGCTCTGGAAGTAAGGACTTTCTGTATTGTTTACGAAGTAGAGGCTCATGCTGCCTTGTTTTAGCAGGATGCGCTCTATGCCGAGTTGTCTGCCAATGCGCTTGAGGGCAACAATACGCAGCAGTTCCATGCCTTCCTGAGGCACTTGCCCGAATCGGTCTTCCAGTCGGCTTTTGTAGGCATCAACCTGCTCGTCGGTATCGAGTCCGTCGAGTTCGCGGTAGAGCAGCATACGCTCGCTGCTGCTTGGAATGTAGAGTTCTGGGAACAGCATCTCTATGTCGCTCTCAATGTTACATTCGGTAACGTATTCCGAAGCCTTGATGTCCTTTTTCGCCTCTTCGGCATAAAGGTCGGCAAACTCGTCGTTCTTGAGTTCCTTTACCGCCTCTTTCAGAATCTTCTGATAAGTCTCGTATCCAAGGTCGGCAATAAATCCGCTCTGTTCTGCGCCGAGCATGTTGCCTGCTCCGCGAATGTCGAGGTCTTGCATGGCGATGTGTATTCCGCTGCCAAGGTCCGAGAAATTCTCGATGGCCTGAAGACGGCGGCGCGATTCTTGCGGAAGTGCGCTTAGCGGCGGTGCAAGAAGATAGCAGAACGCCTTTTTGTTGCTTCGTCCCACGCGTCCGCGCATCTGGTGAAGGTCGCTAAGTCCGAAGTGCTGCGCCTGATTTATAATTATGGTGTTGGCGTTCGGAATGTCTATTCCGCTCTCGATTATTGTGGTTGACAGCAGAACATCGTAGTCGTAATTTACGAAGTCGTAGATTATCTGCTCCAGTTTTTCGGGCGGCATCTGTCCGTGTGCCACGCATACTCTTGCCTCGGGCACATACTTGTTTATCAGTTTTTCAATCTCAACGAGTCCGTTTATTCGGTTGTTTACGAAATATACCTGACCGTTTCGGCTTAGTTCGAACTTTATGGCATCGGCAATAACCTCGTGCCCGTAGGTGTGAAGTTCGGTTTGAATAGGATAACGGTTTGGCGGCGGAGTCTGGATTACCGACAAGTCTCTTGCGCCGATGAGCGAGAACTGAAGCGTTCGCGGAATTGGCGTTGCCGACATCGTAAGCGTGTCTACATTCGTCTTTATCTGGCGGAGTTTCTCCTTTGTGCTTACGCCGAATTTCTGCTCTTCGTCGATGATTAGCAGTCCCAAATCCTTGAATTTTACGTTTTTGCCAATCAGTTTGTGTGTTCCGACAACGATGTTTACTTCGCCTGTTGCCAATCGCCTGATAATATCTTTTGTGTCGGTTGCGGTTCGTGCCCGACTGAGATATTCGATGGTTACAGGAAAATCCTTCATTCGCTTCTTGAACGACTGGAAATGCTGATAAGCAAGTACCGTTGTAGGCACAAGAACGGCAACCTGCTTGTTGTCGCAGCACGCCTTGAAGGCTGCGCGCATCGCCACTTCGGTCTTTCCGAAACCAACGTCGCCGCAGATTAGTCTGTCCATCGGGGTGTCTTTCTCCATGTCAGCCTTCACGTCGTTGGTAGCCTTTAGTTGGTCGGGCGTGTCTTCGTATAGGAAACTTGCCTCCAACTCGTGCTGCATGAAGGTGTCGGCACTAAAGGCGAATCCCTTCTCCTCCTTGCGCTTTGAATACAGTTTTATAAGGTCGCGCGCGATGTCCTTAATCTTTGTCTTCGTCTTGTCCTTCAGTTTCTCCCATGCGCCTGTTCCGAGTTTGTTGAGGCGTGGCGGCTCGCCGTCCTTGCTCTTGTATTTGCTAACCTTGTGCAACGAGTGAATGCTGACGAAAACCACGTCGTTATTGCCGTACACAAGTTTAATCATCTCCTGAGTCTTGTCGCCGTTAGGGACACGAACTAAGCCGGCAAACTGCCCTATTCCGTGGTCTACATGAACAACGTAGTCGCCTGGTTCAAACTGATTAATCTCTTTCAGAGAAAGTGCTACTTTTCCGCTTCGAGCCTTGTCGCTTCGCAGGTTGTACTTGTGGAATCGGTCGAAAAGCTGATGGTCGGTAAAGAAGCAAGCCTTTATCGTATTGTCGGTAAATCCTGAATGGATGGTCTTGTTGATGGCTGTGAATTCAATCTTTCTACCTCGCGAACTCAGTTCTTCGAAGATGCTGCCAAGGCGTTCAATCTGCTTCTGACTGTCGGCAAGAATATATATTGTGTAGCCTTTGTCAAGATATTCGCTAAAACACGAATATACAAGGTCGAAATTCTTGTGGAAGATTGGCTGTTCGGTAGTATCGAACGAGATTATGGCATCGTAGAGTTTCGTCTTTGTCATGCTGATGCCGTATTCAATCTTGCGGAATCCGAGCATATCGTGAGCCAGTTCCGAGCCTTTCAGAAGCAGTTTGTCCTTGCGTATGTCTTCGCCCTGCTCGATAACCGCCTGTTTTACGAATCCCTCTTCGTAAATCTTGTCGACAAAGTCGGTTACGAAAGCATCGTCGCGCATTACGAGCCACGAATTTTCGCCTGCGAATTTGAAGAACGATATTCCCTCGGCATCACATTCGTTAAGTTCGGGAACCACGGTTACAGAATCGCGTTTCTCGCTAGAAAGTTGGCTTTGAACGTCGAACACGCGGATGCTGTCAACCTCGTCGCCAAAAAAGTCTATTCGGTATGGATATTCCGAAGAAAAAGAGAAAATATCGAGGATGCTTCCGCGGACGGCAAACTGCCCCGGTTCGTAAACATAGTCGGTTCGCTGAAATCCAAAGCCGATGAGGCTTTTCTCAATCTCTGTCATGTTATGATTCTCGCCCACTTTCATCACGAACATCTGCTGCTGCATATCAGCCTTCGAGATTACTTTCTCGGCAAGAGCTTCGGGATAAGTCACAATCATCAGATTGCCGTTCTCGCAGGCTTGCAGTCGGCTAAGCACATCGGTGCGCAGAATTTCGTTTCCGGCATCTTTCTGATGATACTTTATTGCCTTTCGGTATGATGAAGGGAAGAAAAGAACGTCTTTCTCGCCCAGAATCTGTGTAAGGTCGTGATAGAAATAGCCAGCCTCCTCGGCATCCGACAGAATAAAAACGAAGTTATCCTTTATGCCTTTCGTTCCTTTAAGGCAACTAAGCATGACCGAAACCGACGAAGCGCACACGCCACTTGCAAAAATCTTCTTTACCGAAGGTTTTTGCATGGCATCAACCAGCGCCTTGAATCCGCTATGCTGCTGGTAATGATTGCTTAATTCACTAATATTCATAACTCGTGCAAAAATACAACATAAATTTCGTAAAAATGAAAATTATTGTCTATTTTTGCAACCTATTTTGTGAACATTATGGATGATTTGAACAAGATTGACAGTGTCGTTATTATCCCGACCTACAACGAGAAGGAGAATGCGGAAAACATAATTCGGGCTGTTTTTGGCTTGGATAAGAAATTCAATATTCTTATTATCGACGACGGGTCGCCCGACGGTACGGCACAGATTGTTAAAAACTTACAGAAGGAATTTACCGACAGACTATTTCTGATTGAACGAACAGGCAAACTGGGACTTGGCACAGCATACATCACCGGCTTTAAGTGGGCAATAGAGAATGGTTACGACTATATTTTCGAGATGGATGCCGATTTCAGCCACAATCCGCAGGATTTGCCGCGACTTTATAATGCCTGCGCGGTTGATGGAAACGATGTTGCCATCGGCTCAAGATATGTGAGCGGTGTGAATGTCGTAAACTGGCCTATGGGCAGAGTTTTGATGTCTTATTTCGCATCAAAATACGTCCGCATCATTACCGGAATGAAGATAAACGACACGACAGCCGGATTCAAGTGCTATCGCCGAAAGGTTCTCGAGACCATCAACCTCGACAAGATTCGTTTCAAGGGATATGCGTTCCAGATTGAGATGAAGTTTACGGCATACAAATACGGCTTCAAGATTGTAGAAGTGCCAATCATCTTTATAAACCGAGTTCTCGGCACAAGCAAGATGAGCAGCGGAATATTTGGCGAGGCCGTGTTTGGAGTGATGAGGCTCCGTCTTGACAGTTGGTTCAAGTCGTACAAAAGATAGACGGAATAACATCAGAGTTCATTATTGTTACATTGTAACGATGGAAAAACTTCAGGAACTTGAGCGTAAGAAAGCATAAAAATGCTGAAAATCTGAAACATAACACATACTATCACTAAAATCAAAATCACGATGTCTGCCATCTCCCCCCACGGGATTTCGGCAGACATTTTTCTTTTATTACAGGCTATGCATTTTGATTTTTTATTATTTTTGCACAAACAAAATCAGAAAAAATCATGAAGAAAATACTATTAGGACTTTCGTTTCTCGCATTCCAGACGACGGTTTGTCGGGCACAGATAAAGAATCTCTTTCCAGAGAAGAACAAAATATATTTAAGCGATAAAGCCGCAGCCGAATACGAAAAGATTCAGAAATTAGGCGAGCAGTTCATAAACCCAAATCGGTCATTAGAAATTAGGCATGTCTATTTTTCCAATGACCGCCATTAGAAAATATCGGTTGTATTAGGCTATCCTTCAATAATTTACTACCTTTACCACGCGGAAAAACATAAGAAGATGATGCGTGACTATGATATAAAGTTCGTGAACAAGGAAATCACCCCGTTCGGAGGCCTTTCACTTTTTCTGAAGATGCTAGAGAAATGCCATTTTGAAGAGCAACTGGAGAAATGCTGTATTCCTGTCCAGGGTTCCAATAGAGGATATAAGCCGATACAGCTCATATTGGGCTTGTTCGCAGGTGTCTGGTGCGGAGCAAGCCGTTT
>NZ_JNKX01000018.1:0-94945 GCF_000702225.1 Bacteroides sp. Ga6A2
GAACCGGAAGCCGTCTTCGGACAGATGAAATACAACATGCAGTACAAGCGCTTCCGTCACTTCGGCAAGGGCAAGGTCACCATGGACTTTGCCTTCTTCGCCATTGCCTTTGACATCAAGAAAATGGCTGCCGTGATGAGAAAACAGGCACAGAACGGTCTCTCAAAGGCTGTTTTTATACCAATATACCGACTATATAACGCAAAATGCGGCTTCGTGGGTGCTTGTGACAGATTTTACATCAAAAAAGCGGCATAGAAAGAATCTTTCCACGCCGTGCCTGTAAAAAAACAAATAAGAGGATGTGCCTATTTTGACACACCCTCTTATTTATGCCTAATGGCACGTTTACTAAACGTCTCTTGCTGCTCTGATTTTTTCAATCTCTGCTATTATCTCATCCTCTGTCATTTCAGATGGCGGTCTAAGAGTGTTTTCACCATCACTACACCACGCTTCAATGGTTTTACTTTCTGCATATCCTTGCTTCAACCATTTCAGCAACTCAATTTTCTTTTCACGGTCTAACTTAATTTTCATCGGCTTCTATTCCTTTTGTTAAGTTCTCAATAATCACATTCAACTGCTCATCTGTAAGCGTTGAAAAATCAATCTCTGCACTTACCGCCTGTTGCTTTGGTACAACATACTGCATCAGTTTTTCCAACATCAACAAGCGTTCTTTGGGTTCAAGTGATTTCAAATCACGTTCCATCTGGTGGCGGTTCTTATCCAATACAGATGAAAGCCACATCCTCATATCTTGTGTAATCTTATTGGGTGTGCCTTTTGGTCTGCCATTTGGGTTGTTTGTATAACCTTTCATTTTTGTTTTTTCTTGTTGTTTACAAAAAACTACATTTTTTATGTGTAAAATTTGTAAAAATGCTGTTTACAAAACACCAATTAAACATAAGCACCACAATTTTTAATCTCATCATCCAGCTCTCTCATCAACTCATCTGTTACGGTGATATTTGCTTTTGTAGCAATTTCCTGTATTTTCTTCTTTAAACGGCTGTAGTTTTTTCTGTCCTCAAACACACCAGCCTCTTTTAATTCATCAAGGAAACCGCTTATTTGGGTTTGGTCTGATTGACTTATCAATCTTGCCACAAACACATTAAAAGCGTCTGAAACAGTCTTTATTTCACTCATAATGTTTGTTTTGATATTGTTCTGTTTGGATATTGAAAAGTAACTATCTTGATAGCGTTTAACCATCATCTTGTAAAAGGGGGCTTGTGTTAATGTTGAGGCGGTAACCTCTGCCACTCTCAATTGTTGTGGCAGTCTGCCGTTTAGCCTCATCTCATATCTTAACATATTTGCCCCCTTCAAGTCCTCTGGAAAAGCCATGCCTTTAGTTGTCGCTTCAACCTTCTTATCATAGAAAGCATATACTTTGGGCTGTTGCTTGCCTGTTCCCTTATAATACAAGGTTGATGGCTCAAAGTGGTATCTGCTCAACCTTGGCATATTTCCCAACTTAACAAGATAATTTGGTACTTGGTGCTTCATTAGAAAGTTTGTACCAAACTCCACACCTGTAACAGATGCTTTCCCGATGGTAACGTGCAAAGCATCTTCCAACTTTTCAAATGCTTTAGCTGTTGTATGTCTATCCAAAGAATAAACATTGCTACCATACAGATATTTGGGCAAACTCCCCACCACATACAAGCCACCAGCAAAGACAGAAACTTTCAAGCCATTCAAGCTGCCAAATGTCTTAACCTCTCCTGTCTGATGGTTTATCTGGGTATTTGCATCATCCAGATAGTTTACAATAGTGGGGAAATGCTCCCCAACTATTGTCCTATCAATCCATAGTTTCACCTTATCATACATATGTATAATGTGTTACCAAATTTTGCCCACAAACTACATATTATTATAAGGCATTTACTTTCTTTGCTTGTTCTCTCAAAGCCTTCAAAGGCTCATCAAAGCCACCCAAAACAAGCTGCTTGCAATATGCACTTGAAAGAACCTTTGCACCGTCCAACACAATCAATTCAATAGAAATTGGTATTAGGTTTGTAGGGTCTTTTTCATCCCATTCTATCAAGAACAAAAAACAATCTTCTCTGTACTCATAGAAAGGGTTTGGCTTATTGTCCTTGCTGTATGTCTGTTTGTCAGAAGGATTGCCATAGGCAAAGCCGCTCAATTTTCCATCTTGGAAATATTCTTTTAGCCCTGTAAAGTTAAGGCTGTTTTTGCCCTGTAACTTCATTGATGGTGCATTGTCCTTGGTGCTGCCGCTGTCTTTGCTTGCCAAAAGGTAAAATGATATTGTCCCATTTTTCCCTCTTAAAGCATCCATTGGGGGATAAAATCCAGCTTGTGCAACAATAGTGTACTTGGGTGTTTTCTTGCCCTTCTGGGTAGTGTTTACCATCTTTGCATAATAGCTTATGTTCGGTGTATTCATAGTCTACCCCCTTTCTTCATGCAATAGGCTTGTGCCTGTTGTTCTATCTCATTGGCTGTTGCACATCTGTTGCTCTGCAACCAACTTTCAACCTCTTTACGGTTAAAATAGCACATTTTCCCCATTGGCTTGTAATGTGGTATCTGCTGTCTCATTGTAAGCTTATACAGATAACTCTTTGAGATACCCAAATACTTTGCAGTTTCATCACTTGTAAGCACTTCCTTAGTGCAAAATAGTGTGTTGGCTGTTATAAGGTCAGCCACCTTTTTTATTTCTTCTGCCATCTTTATTAGTTTTTAAGATGGTTTGGGCTACCGCTATAAGGTGCAAGGCTTATGCTTCTTTGCCCCAATTGCAATCATCTACCGCTTGCACTCTGGCATTTGATTACAATGGCAAAGTAACAAAAGAAAAACAGCACTATGAAAAAAAGAAAATTGTACTTAATTGTGGATTTTCTCCAAACAATTAAATACAATTTTATACAACCGTTTCACCTTATTAAGGCATCAACTTTTTTTAAAGATATTTTCCATCGATTCTTTTTCAGCATCAGTAAATGACATATCATTAAGATATCCTGTAAATCCCTGTTGTGTCCCAATATTCCCAAATTCATCAGCCACAGCTTTAAAAGTTGGTGTTGGTACTATCCAGCCGATTTTCATACAAGTCCATATTACCAAAGCTGCCTTCTTTCCTTTTCTACCATTCATTACAGAACGTATCTTTTCTAACTTTCTGCCATCTTCATCATTTACCATATAATCTTTAAACGTATACTTTGGTCTGCCTTTCCTTCTCGTTGTTTTACTTTGTTGAGGCTCTGGGTTGATGCTTTGAACATCCGTTGTTTGCACATCGCCTAATAACGGTTTAAAAACCTCTTTGGTTTTTCTATTTTTCACTTCGCCTGTATTACAATCCACATAATATTTCTTAATATCCTCATAAGGTATTTTACAAGCCTCTTCCAGATACCAATCACAAATGTCATTCAACACTCTTTCAACCTTTGGGAACTGAGAGAATACCGCCCTCTTTCTATCATCTGCCTTCCAATCATATTTTACATATATTAGTCCCCAAACACCTCTATTTATTTTTGAAAGTGTTGCAGCCATCTTAAAATCATAGTGATTTGTAATGTAATCACTTAACTTAACAGCCTTATTTGCAATATCATCAAAACAACTATACATATATGGAAAATGTGGTCTGTAAAATGATGATTCACAATTTTCCAAATTATCTAATCCCCGTATAGTTGAATGACTATTAGCCAATTCACAATCTTTCAAGTATCTTTCAATAATGTCTGTTCCGACCGACAAATCCTTTCTAAATTGTCTTACATCATTTTTAGTCAAATTCGTTCTATATTCCATGCCATTTTTCACATTT
Organism: Bacteroides sp. Ga6A2; assembly: GCF_000702225.1. Classification (NCBI taxonomy): domain Bacteria; kingdom Pseudomonadati; phylum Bacteroidota; class Bacteroidia; order Bacteroidales; family Bacteroidaceae; genus Bacteroides; species Bacteroides sp. Ga6A2. The sequence continues at coordinate 3,845 of NZ_JNKX01000018.1, forward strand.
TCCTCTTCACTCTCTGTCAAAACAGACGGACATATGATTTTTTGTAGGTTTTCCAAACTCTCAGAAGCATTAAATTGAAATTCTACATTACCATATTCTTTAAGATAATTCAACCATATTTTTATACGTTCTGTTTTTTCAAACAAAAAAGCGGCTAAAAATAAAGCCTCAGCCTTATTTACATTACCACGCTTTCCCTTCATCTTTGCATAAAGATATTCAGCCCAATTTGGTACGTTCCAAATTAGCATATCTCTCGTTTTCTGATATTCAGATGATTTTCTGTACTCTTCCAATAAGGAAAAAGTCATTTCCCCAAAATCTCCTTTGTCCATTTTTTCTTTATGATACCATATATTAATCTTAATCAAGGGTAAGCACAGGCAAACTGTTTATTGCATCCTCTTTCAGCTTGTCAATTGCTCTTGTGTATTTCTCTGTATTCTTCAAATCGCTATGTCCCAACAGGCTTGCAACGGTCTTAATGTTTGCACCGTTGTTTAGAATGTTTACTGCAAAGCTGTGTCTTGCACAATGCCATGTAATATGCTTATTGATTTCTGCATGTTTCACCCAATGCTTTACAGCCTTTGAACAACTTGCATAAGTTGGCAATTTGAATATAAGTTCATCCCTGTTGTCAGTTTCTGGTGTGCCAATCAATTTTAAGATACCATCATTTAATGGAATAACAACACCGCTTGCTGCACTATGTCCCTTTGTCTTGTTCTGCTCAAACTTCAACAACTTGTTTGAGAAATCCACGTTTGCAAATGTGAGGTCTTTAACATCACAGTATCTTAGCCCACAATATAAGCAGAATATAAACGCTCTTCTTATTATTGGATTCTCGCCTGTATAGTGTGTTTCAATAAGCCTCTTCATTTCCTCTGGCGATAGCACATCTTTTCTTAGCAACTGCTCATCAATCTTTATTACAATGCCATTGCAAGGATTCTTCAACATCACATCATGCTCTACAGCATATTTTACAACCTTCTTGAAACGCTTATACACACTTTTTGCCCCTTCTCCAACACTCCTTGTCTGCAAATATTCTGTGAAAGCCTCAACCATATCTTTTGTAATATGCTCTGGCTTTAACACCTTTGCATACATTTGGTACTCACTTGTTGCATTTAGAAAATCAACAAACCTGTTGTATGCCATTTGCACAACCTTAATGTCTTTCTTTGTGTAATTGGCAATATAGCTTTGGAAAAAGTCCAGAAAATTTGCATTGTGATTTGTCTTTAGCCTATATCCTTCCATATTTTCAAGGATTTCTTGGCTTTTCTCAAACCTAATTTTCTTTGCAAGCTCCAATGTTTCCTTATTCTGTTGTCTTTCAAGCGGTGTTCTTGGTGCTTGCCACAAATAGAGTTTAAGGTATTCCCTCTTTCTGTATTTCTTTGAAACTTCCCTATCCAATGTTTCAGAATAAACCATTTGATAGCCTAAGTAATAGTCAAGAAACAGACTTTCTCTTCCATTACTCAAAATCTTAGCACCAATTTTAGGGTTATCGGTGCTGTCTTGACTTATTATATAAGTGTCATCGCTTCTTATATCTTTCTTTAAAGACATGTCATTTGTTGCTTTTAAATTCTTATGATTGCAAATATAAAAACTTTTTTATTTTGGGTAGCCAAAGGGTAGCCAAAAAAGCAAACACTTAGTCTTTTTTATGAAAACAAAAACAAGTATAAAATTTAGAACTTATTGATAATCTATCACTTAATTTCTTTTATTTTATACTTGTTTTCCTCAAATGTACCCCCGAGGGGAATCGAACCCCTATCTAAAGTTTAGGAAACTTCTATTCTATCCGTTGAACTACAAGGGCTTTTATAAGCCTCTTCTGCCGTTCGGGGGCAAAAGAGGCTTTATAGTGTTTATTATTCAGCTGCTGTCAAATCAGCCTCCTTAATGCGCTTACCCATTACGAGGTATGCAGTAGGAGCAGCGACGAACAATGATGAGCAAGTACCGATAACTACACCAAGAATCATTGCGAATGCAAAGCTTCTGATGCTCTCACCACCAAGGATGAAGATACAGAGCAATACAATCAATGTAGAAACAGATGTATTGATAGTACGTGCAAGAGTTGTGTTCAACGCGCTGTTAAACAGAATCTGACGGTCTTCTTTTGGATGCAAGCCGAAGCTCTCGCGGATACGGTCGAAGATAACCACCTTATCGTTGATTGAGTAACCGATCGCAGTAAGGATTGCGCCAATGAATGTCTGGTCAATCTCGAGAGAGAAAGGCATCCAGCCCCAGCACAATGAGTATGCACCGATGATAAGCAATGTATCAACAACAAGCGCGATTGTACAACCAATAGAGTATGACACGTTGCGGAAACGAAGCAGGATGTAAAGGAAGATTGCAAACAACGCATAGCCTACAGAAAGGATTGCACCGAAAGTGATATCCTCAGCGATAGAAGGACCAACCTTCTGTGAACTGATGATAGAACCACCCTTCTGATTATCGCGGTCGATGAATCTTGCCAAGTCAACATCGCTTGCCAAAAGGTTACCGCCCTTGAGTGCCTCGAATACCAATGCCTCGATTTCTGAATCGACAGTTGTAGAGTTGCTCTCAATCTTGTAGTTTGTAGAGATACGGATTGTCTTGTGGTCTGTACCAAGTGCGATACATGACACGTTAGCCTCACCGCTCTTTGCTGCTACAAGGCTGCGTACTGTTTCTGGCTCAACCTGCTTCTCGAAACGAACAACATAGTTGCGACCACCAGTAAAGTCGATAGACTTGCTAAGACCGCGAACAAAGAATGATGCTACACAAGCAACAAGAAGGATTCCGAATACAGTGAACGACTTCTTGTATGCTCCCATGAAATGGAAGTGTGTATTTGTCATCAGGTTCTTTGATAAACCAGTTGTAAATGTAAGGTTAGTCCACTTCTCCTTCTTCAAGAAGTGCTCGAATACCATACGAGTCAAGAACACTGCTGTGAAGAATGAGCAGACGATACCAATAATCAATGTAGTTGCGAAACCACGGATAGGACCTGTTCCGAAGTAGAACAAGATTACACCTGTGATGATTGATGTAAGGTTAGAGTCGAAGATTGCAGAGAATGCATTGCTGTAACCAGCAGAGATTGCATCAGCAACATGCTTGCCAGCCTTCATCTCTTCCTTAGTACGCTCGTAGATAAGCACGTTGGCATCAACCGCCATACCAAGCGAAAGAACCATACCAGCAATACCGCTCATTGTAAGTGCAGCCTGGAATGATGTCAATACACCGAGTGTGAAGAAGAAGTTGAGCACAAGAGCGCCGTTTGCAACCATACCCGGAGTGAAGCCGTACATTGCGCACATGTAAATCATAAGGATGATGAACGCAATTACGAACGATGTGATTCCCTGATTGATTGACTCCTGACCAAGTGACGGACCTACGATGTCTTCCTGCACGATGTGTGTAGGAGCAGGCATCTTACCTGACTTCAACACGTTAGCCAAGTCCTTTGTATCTTCTGGAGTAAAGTTACCTGTAATCTGTGAGTTACCACCGTTAATCTCGTTGTTTACGTTTGGAGCACTATATACCAAACCGTCAAGAACGATAGCAATAGCTCTACCTACGTTAGCCTTTGTAAGAGCAGCCCAACGACGTGCGCCGTCTGAGTTCATCTGCATGCTTACGCATGGGCGACCAGTTGTGTGGTCGAACTCGTCCTTAGCATCTGTAACGACATCACCCTCGAGTGGTGCTCTGCCATCGCGCTGAGTAACCTTGATTGCATACAACTCGAAGTATTCAGTCTTGTTCTTCTCGCCGAATGTAACGCCCTTAACACCCCACTTCAAAGAAAGGTCTGAAGGAAGAGTGTTCTTAGCCATAGCCAAGTACTTGTTGATATCGGCAGTATCGCGTGCAACTGCGTAACCTACAACACAACCATAGTTTGCAGGGTTAAGCTTTGACAAAAGAGGGTGCTCCTTGTCAACAACAGCAGAACTCTTCTTTGCAACATCGCTCTTGTTAGTCAACGCGCTAAGGGTCTCTGTAACGCTCTTAGCAGAAGACTGGGCAACGGCAGCTGTGTCGGCTGTTGCAGCCTTTGCTGTTGTGTCGGTGCCTGCAATAATATCGCGAACGTGCTCGTCTGCGCTTACAAGGAACGGATATACCTCGTTAGCATCGTAAGTCTCCCAAAACTCAAGGTTTGCAGAACCCTGCAACAACTTACGCACACGCTCCGGCTCCTTGATACCCGGCATCTCGACCATGATTCGGCCAGTCTGACCTTCGAGAGTCTGGATGTTTGGCTGAGCCACACCGAAACGGTCGATACGAGTACGAAGTACATTGTAAGAGTTATCTACAGCCGCCTTAACCTCCTCGCGCAATACGCTTTCAACTTCTGAGTCTGAACTTGATGTGCTTACTTTGCCCTTAAGCTGCTGAGTTGCGAAAATCTCAGCAAGACGAGAGTTTGGTGCTAATTTGTGATACTCTGAAACGAATAATGTGATGAAATCCTTCTGGCTCTGCTCTGCCTGTGCAGCAGCATTGGCAACAGCATCGTTGAAAGCCTTGTCAGTCTTGTGGTCAGCCAATGTCTTTACAACATCTGGCACAGAAACCTCAAGGATAACGTTCATACCGCCCTTCAAGTCAAGGCCAAGGCCGATTTCCATCTCGCGACATTCTTTTAGTGTATAGATATTCAGATACACCTTTTCCTTCATGACAGAGTCAAGGAAAGCCGCGCCTTCTTCCTTGCCCATTGCAGCCGCCTTACTTTCGTAGTGGCGAGTTACAAATGAGAAAGACAGGTAAAAGATGCAAATGAGTGTCAGCAACACCGCAAAAATCTTTACGAATCCTTTGTTTTGCATTTTTTTAGATTATAATTTATTTTTATTATTTCCTATCGCAAATGCAGTTGAACATTGCAAAAAACGTCCAATAAGCGCGCAAATATAATTATTTTTTATCTTTTTCGCGGCACTTCGCGCACTTTTTTATAAATATTTATGATAAAAAGTGTCTATTTCCGTCTCTGCAAGTACGCAAATATCGGATTATGGTCTGATTTCGAGATAGAATTATCCACTTTGCAGTACTTAACGTCCCACTTATCGTTTATCATTATATTGTCTATTCTGAAGAAGAATCCGCGTTGGTTGTAGGATATTCCGGGGCCTTTTCCGGCAGCCGTGTGACAATCTGTAAGATTCTCGCTTATACGATTATGCGTGTACGAGATTGGTGGGTCGTTGAAGTCGCCGCACACGATGAGCGGATATTTTGTTCTCAGCGTGTCTATCACCTCTGCTACGGCATCAACCTGCACGGCTCTTCGTGCCGAGGCATTCGACAGTTTGCCAATAATCATCTTCGAGTCGCCCGGCATAGTGTTCACATCATGTTCTTTTATGATATTCTTGTACGTTGTCTTCTCCTCGGGGGTTAGTCTATTGCTCTCGAAATGATTGTTCACAATAGCTACCGTATCGCCATCAATAAGAAGTTTATACACAAGAGTTCCGTTGCCCTCTGCCGGATATACCACCTTATTTATATATACAATTGGATATCTTGAAAAGCATGCAAGACCGTTTTTTATGTGAATCGTGTCGCCAACGAGCATCTCTGTCTGATACGGATATACGCCGAACTTCTTCTTAAGTTTTCCGAATTTGTTATCATCCTCGAGATTTGACTCTTGCAGACAGACGATGTCGGCATCGCTCGCAACGATATAGTCAATCACGGCATTTGTGCTGTCGTTGCCTTCGGGGTCGTTAAAGCCGCAGGTGTTGTAACTCAGAATTTTTATGTAATCCTTACGCTCTTCGGCAGTAGGCTCGCTCGACAAGTTGAGCGGCAAAACAGATTTTATCTGCTGAAAGCACACAACGAAGCAGAAGAGTTGCATTGTTGCATACATCGGCTTGAACAGAAGCGTTACGATGCCTGCAACGACCGTAAGCACAAGAAATATAGGAAACATCATGGGAACGCACGACACATATTTGAAATCTGCCGGTGAGATGTGTCCGCTATAAGCCGACAAGATACACAGCAACACTATGCCGGTGTTGGCCGTGAACAGACATTTAACAAGTAATCGTTTTATCCCGAAATTCATTTAATATCCATTAAACAGTTTTCTTTTTTCCTCGGTGGTGAGCGAATCGTAGCCCGACTCACGCACTTTTTTCAGAATTGCATCAATCTCAGGGTCGCGCTTAGGCCTTGCATGAGGCTGTTCTTTTCGTTCTGAATATGTTTTGTTTGTATGCACCTTGAAGTCTTTCTTTTCTCTGCCCGAGAAGATATTCTTTAGTTTGTAGAATATGTTACGCTCCTTCGGGCAATTCTCGTTTATCAGCGGTTCAAGTCCGAGAGGCAGTCTGTAATCGCCGTACTTTTTCCAGTAGAGTATTATCAGCAAACCGAACAACATTCCGCCGAGATGCGCAAAATGGGCTACATTGTCGCCTACCGCAGCCTTCATTCCTGTTACGAGTTCGAAGGCGGCATATCCGGCAACCATCCATTTTGCCTTCAAAGGGAACGGAATTGGAAAAACAAACATCTGCTCGTTTGGATAGAACATTCCGAAGGCAAGCAGGATTCCGAACACACAGCCAGATGCACCAACAGTCTGCATGAAATTAAGATAAGAATTTACAGGAATAGCCACGTTATCTATCATAACGGCATTGTATCTGTCAAGATGTTCAATCTGGAAATAATAAATATACTGAACAAGTTCTTGAGTTAGGGCGGCACCTATTCCACAAAAAACATAGAAGAAAAGAAACTTACGCGCTCCCCAAGTACGTTCCATTACCGGACCGAACCAGAACACGGCGAGCATGTTAAAAAATACATGCATAAAACTTCCGTGCATAAACTGATAAGTGATAAGTTGATACCAATGAAAATCGCTCGCAGCAAACATGTGCAACGCAAACATGCTATCAAAACTCATCCCCATTCTGTGCATCACCTCGAATGCAAGCCAGATAAGCACATTGATGATTATCAGGTTCTTCGATACAGGAGCTTTATTAAAATCCATATAGTATATTTTTCCTAATTGGGTGCAAAATTACTAATTTATTCAGTTATTCAAAATATTTTATGTAAGTTTGCACCTTAAAAGACAAAAACACTCCAAAATAAATGAAGATTGAAGACATATTGAGCCAGTCGGTTATCGATGGCGTTAAGGCACTCTACGGACAGGAAGTTCCTGCCAGCATGGTGCAGATTTCAAAGACAAAGAAAGAGTTTGAAGGGCATCTGACCCTTGTTGTGTTCCCATTCTTGAAAATGAGCAAGAAGAAACCAGAGGACACAGCACAGGAGATTGGCGAATACCTAAAGCAGAACTCAAGCCTCGTGGCATCGTTCAACGTGGTTAAGGGCTTCCTCAACATCGTCATCTCTTCAGAGTCATGGATTGAACTCCTCGACGAAATTCATCAGAACCCAAAATACGGATTTGTTCCGGTAACAGAACAGAGTCCGCTGGTGATGATTGAATACTCATCACCAAATACAAACAAGCCTCTTCACCTCGGTCATGTGCGCAACAACCTGCTGGGTTGGGCAATAGCACAGATTATGGAGGCTAACGGCAACAAGGTTGTAAAGACAAACATCGTTAACGACCGAGGCATACACATCTGCAAGAGCATGCTTGCATGGCTTAAATACGGCAACGGCGAGACTCCTGAATCATCGGGCAAGAAGGGCGACCATCTTATTGGCGACTACTACGTTGCATTCGACAAGCATTACAAGGAAGAATGTAAGGAATTGCAGGCTAAGTTCGTTGCCGAGGGCATGAACGAAGAAGAGGCTAAGGCTAAGGCAGAACAGGAAGCTCCGCTTATCAAGGAGGCTCACGACATGCTTGTTAAGTGGGAGAACAACGACCCTGAGGTTCGCGCCCTGTGGGAGAAGATGAACAACTGGGTTTATGCCGGATTCGACGAGACTTACAAGGCTCTTGGCGTTTCGTTTGACAAGATTTACTACGAATCAAATACATATCTTGAGGGTAAGGACAAGGTTATGGAAGGACTGGAGAAAGGATTCTTCTATCGCCGCGACGACAACTCTGTATGGGCTGACCTTACAAAAGAAGGTCTCGACGAGAAACTTCTTCTGCGTTCAGACGGCACATCTGTGTACATGACTCAGGATATCGGTACTGCAAAACTTCGTTTTCAGGACTTCCCTATCAACAAGATGATTTACGTTGTTGGAAACGAGCAGAACTATCACTTCCAAGTTCTTTCAATCCTTCTCGACAAACTTGGATTTGAGTGGGGAAAAGACCTCGTTCACTTCTCTTACGGAATGGTTGAACTTCCAAACGGAAAGATGAAGAGCCGCGAAGGAACGGTTGTCGATGCCGACGACTTGATTTCTGAGATGATTCGCAATGCCAAGGAGACATCAGAAGACAAGATAAACAAGATTCAGGACATCACTCCTGAAGAGGCTAACGAGATTGCACGCGTTGTAGGCTTGGGCGCACTCAAATACTTCATTCTGAAGGTAGATGCACGCAAGAACATGCTGTTCAACCCAGCCGAGAGCATCGACTTTAACGGAAACACAGGTCCGTTTATTCAGTACACCTACGCTCGTATCCGCAGCGTATTGCGCAAGGCAGCCGCCGAGGGCCTGAACATTCCGGAGCATCTCGACAAGTCGGTTGAGATTAACGAGAAGGAAATGAACCTTATCCAGAATATCTCAGACTTTGCCGCAACCGTTAAGCAGGCTGGCACAGACTACAACCCAAGTTGTATAGCAAACTACTGCTACGACTTGGTTAAGGAGTACAACCAGTTCTATCACGACTATAGCATTCTTCGCGAAGAGGACGAGAAGAAGAAGATTTTCCGTCTTGCACTCTCTGCCGAGGTAAGCAAGATTATCAAACTTGGAATGAGCCTTCTTGGCATCGAAGTTCCTGAAAGAATGTAATGGCTAAAGAAAAGTTTTATGTGGTTTGGCACGGAGTCGAACCCGGAATTTATACAAACTGGAAAGATTGCGAAAAACAAGTAAAGGGCTTTGACAAAGCCCTTTACAAGTCTTTCGGCACTAAGCAGGAAGCCGAAGAGGCTTTCTACTCGTCGCCCTACGACTATGTTGGAAGCAACGCTATGAAAGCCGCGCCAAAGAAGGCGGCTCTTTCCGACGTTCCGACATATCGCAGCGATACGGTTCTGCCGCTGCCTCTCGAGGTTACATCGAACGCCATTGCCGTAGATGCCGCCTGTAGCGGAAATCCTGGGGCGATGGAATATCGCGGCGTAGACCTGAAGACTGGTGCCCAGATTTTCCATTACGGTCCGGTTTTCGGCACAAACAACATAGGCGAGTTTCTTGCCATCGTTCACGGTCTTGCGCTACTTAAGCAGAAAGGCATCACAAACCTTTCAATCTACAGCGACAGCCGGAACGCCATGAGTTGGGTGGCGCAGAAGAAATGCAAGACGAAACTCGAACTCAACCCGAAGACTGAAGAGTTGTTCGACCTAATCCATAGGGCGGAAACTTGGCTCAAAAACAACCAGTACACCACGCCCATAATTAAGTGGGAAACCGAAAAGTGGGGCGAGATTCCGGCGGACTTCGGACGAAAATAACGCTCCGCATCTGATAGCAGAAGTCAATATTATTTACTTAATCAAAATAACATAGTGAAAGAGTTTTTCAACCTAATGAAGGAGTATCTTGCGCCTTACAAGAAATATCTTGTTTGGGCAGTGGTATTCAACCTTCTTTCAGCTGTGCTTAATATATTCTCGTTTGCATCGCTGATACCAATGCTGAACATGCTGTTCAACATCGACAACACATCGTATCAGTTTATGGAATGGGACAGCGACCACAGCATAAAGGATTTGTGCATAAATAACTTCTACTACTATACAAGCACGCTCATCAACACCTACGGTTCGTCGCTCACGCTTCTGTTTCTCGGTCTGTTCCTTGCCTTCACTACCTTGCTGAAGACGGGCGCATACTTCGGCTCGGCAGCCATAATGATTCCGCTGCGCACGGGCGTTGTAAGAGATATCCGCGTAAAAGTGTACAAAAAGGTGGTTAATCTTCCGCTGGCTTTCTTTTCTGAAGAGAAGAAGGGCGACATCATTGCCCGAATGAGCGGCGATGTTACGGAGATTGAAACATCAATCACGAGTTCTATCGAGATACTGATAAAGAACCCGATACTCATCATCATCTACTTCGCTACGCTTGTGTTCATAAGCTGGCAGCTTACGCTGTTTACCATAACCGTTCTTCCGCTTATGGGCTGGCTGATGGGCGCGATAGGCAAGAAACTGAAGCAGCAGTCGCTTACCGCACAAAACAAGTGGAGCGAGACGATGACTCAGATGGAAGAGACTCTGGGCGGTCTGCGCATCATCAAGGCGTTCATTGCCGAGCGCAAGATGATAAACCGATTTGAGCAATGCAGCAACGAGTTTCGCGATGCCTCTAACTTGGTGGCCATCCGTCAGTCGAGCGCGCATCCTGTAAGCGAGTTTTTGGGCACATGCCTCATCGTGCTGGTTCTGTGGTTTGGCGGAACGCTCATTTTCTCGAATCATTCGAGCATAGATGCCCCAACATTCATATTCTACATGGTTATACTATATAGTATAATCAACCCGTTAAAAGACTTATCAAAAGCAAGTTACAATATTCCAAAAGGTCTTGCTTCGATGGAGCGCATCAACAAGATTCTGAATGCCGAAAACAGCATCAGGGAGAAGAAAGATGCCATCGAATTCAAAGATTTGAAGGACAGCATCGAGCTGAAAAACGTATCGTTCAGCTACAATTCTGAACGCACAATTCTGAAAGACATCAACCTCACGATAAAGAAAGGTCAGACGATTGCGCTGGTCGGTCAGTCGGGCTCTGGAAAATCTACGCTCGTCGACCTCATTCCGCGCTATCACGACACCAACATAGGCGAAATTCTGATTGACGGCGTAAACATCAAGGATGCAACCCTGCACTCGTTGCGCTCTCTCATCGGCAACGTTAACCAGGAGGCTATACTGTTCAACGCGTCGTTCTTCGACAACATCGCCTTTGGAGTTGACAACGCAACGCTCGACGATGTTATCGCCGCCGCAAAAATTGCCAACGCGCACGACTTCATAATGGAGTCTGAAAACGGATACGACACCAACGTGGGCGACCGCGGATGCCGTCTGAGCGGCGGACAGCGACAGCGAGTAAGCATTGCCAGAGCAATCCTGAAGAATCCGCCGATTCTGATTCTCGACGAGGCTACATCGGCCCTCGACACCGAAAGCGAACGTCTGGTTCAGGATGCACTCGAGCACCTGATGAAGACGCGCACGACGATTGCCATCGCCCACCGTCTGAGCACGATACGCAACGCCGACAAGATTTACGTTCTTCACGAAGGAAAGATTGTTGAGCGCGGCACGCACGAGAGCCTCATCGCACTTGGCGGATACTACAAGAAACTGAACGACATGCAAAATCTGGGATAACGAGCGATGAAAGAGAGATTTCTGTATCTTTGTAAGTATTACATTTTGCTTCTGTGCATCTTCTGCATAGAGAAGCCGTTGTTTATGGCTATCGACAAGCCCGACGATGCCAGCCTGTCAGCAGGCGACTATCTGCAAGTTATGCTGAACGGTCTGAAACTCGACAGCACGGTGGCTGGATATCTCATCGTCATTCCGCTGATAGTTATCATAGTCTCAGCTTGGACAAGCCTCAGACTGCGCAGGATTCTGAAGTGGTACTACATTTTTACGGCGATAATAATGGCATCGGCATTCGCAGCCGACCTCGCGCTCTACCCTTTCTGGAACTTCAAACTCGATGCCACGATTTTCTTCTACATCGATTCTCCGAAGAATGCGGCGGCAAGCGTTTCTGTTCTGTTCATCATTGGCTACATAGCCGTTGCCGCTGCCTTGATTTGGGTATTCTGGCGTTTGCAATGCCTCGTTACACCCGAAGAGATAAAGCCTATCGGCACAACGAATAAGAAAATCGCATGTTTCTCGGCCGGAATACTTCTTATAGTTCCGCTGTTCATAACAATTCGCGGCGGAATAAGCGAATCGACATCAAATGTTGGGCGCGTTTATTTTTCGGAATACGAATATCTTAACCATTCAGCCGTTAACCCGATATTCAGTTTCCTTGCATCGCTGGGCAAGAACGAGGATTTTGCTTCGCAGTTCGATTTTCTGCCTGAAGATGAGAGAAAGCAGACATTCGACAGCCTCTTCGCCACCCTGCCAAGCGAGCAGGACACGGTTCTGACAACAAACCGACCAGATGTGATGATAATCATAATGGAGGGATTCGGCTCGTACATGGTCGACAAACTCGGCGGATTCGAGGGCGTTGCACCAAATCTGTGCCGTCTTGCCGACGAGGGCATCTGGTTCAGCAACTGCTATGCCAGCAGTTTCCGTACCGACCGCGGCGTCGTTGCCACGCTGAGCGGATATCTGGCTCAGCCCACAACATCGATAATGAAGATGCCCGAGAAATGCGGACATCTGCCGTCGATAGCCAAGTCGCTGAAGGCCGAGGGTTACTCTACACACTTCCTCTACGGCGGAGACATCAACTTTACAAACATGCAGGGCTATCTTCATTCTACGGGATACCAGAATATAACATCGGACAAGGATTTCAGTCTATCCGAACAGCACAGCAACGCTTGGGGAGTCCAAGACGAGTTTACATGCAATCGCGCTTTCGACGAGATTAACAAGCTGAAATCGCCTTGGCTATACACCTACCTCACGCTAAGCAGCCACGAGCCTTTCGAAGTGCCCTTCAAAGCCTTCGACAACAACGTTCTTAACTCGTTTGCATACACCGACCATTACCTTGGCAAGCTGATTGAAAGACTGAAACATACAAAGGCGTGGGACAACATGCTCGTCGTTCTGATTCCAGACCATAACATACGCTATTGGGGCGACAAGGGCAGCACGGACATGGGCGTTCCGGAATTCCATCACATTCCGATGATTTGGACCGGCGGAGCGGTTAAAAAGCACATTGCGATGGACAAGATAGTGGCACAGACCGACCTTGCCGCAACTATCCTTGCCCAGATGCACATCCGACACGACGATTTTGTATTCAGCCGTAACGTCTTCAGCAAAGGTTACAACAACGATTTTGCATTCGGTTCGTACAACAACGCCTTTGTGTTCAGAGACAGCACCGGCTGCACCATCTTCGACAACAATGCCAACAAAAGCATTTACGGAGCAGATGCCGACCGAGAGAAGAAAGGAAAAGCTATTCTACAAACGCTTTACGACGATTTGGCAGATAGATAACACAAAAGAATCCCCAAAGACTTCGGCTTGTCTTTGGGGATTCTTTCTATTTCGGTGTCATTGCTTTCAACTAAGATTTTTCAACTCACAATCAACCTTGAATCTATCTCGACTTTAAATCTACCTTGGCATGATTTTTCTACTCTCAATTTTCTCTTTCTAAAAAGCATTTTCAACTTTCAACTCTCAACTTAGAATCGCCCGTAGCTACCCCGTTCCTACCTCGTAACTTGAACGTAACTTGAACGTACCCTGAACGAACCCTCCGGCTTACCTGCCCGTACCTTACCCGTATCTCGAAGCTATGTTGAAGCAACCTTGACACTATTTTTCTGGTTTCTACAAGAAACACAGTCAACTGTCTCTGTTTCAACTCCCCCCATCTTCATTTTTGTCAAAAAAAGAAAATTCGCGGGCAAACGACTGCTTTTTCTGTTTTTTTTCAATTTTGTATAGTCATATTTTTTTATTTCTACGAAAAACATAACCATAAATACAATTCTTCAAAAAAAATTAGCGAAAATATTTGCTATTTCGGAATATATATATAAATTAGTCTCGATAGTTTTTCATAAACATCAGTTTTACAGACTTTTAAATCACATATTAAGAAAAAAAGTCCAGAGATGAAGGAGGGCATGACATAAGATTTTGAAGATTGCATTTTCAGCAGCTTAAAAACCTGAGTCAGAACCTAGATATAATAAGATGAAACCCACTTTTTATTAACATTTAAACATAAAGTATTATGGAAAAAAAGTTTAACGAGAAGAAATCTTCTGAGAAGACTGTTAAGTCGTACAAGAAACCGACTATGAGAGTTGTCAGACTGAAGCATGAAGCCCACTTGCTGGCAGCAAGCGGAGGCGTTGGCATTAACAATATGGATGCCCCAATTAGTTTGTAGTACAACACTTAATTTAACAGAAAAAGAACTATGAAGATCAAGAACTTGTTTTGGGCTGCACTGTCGGTAACAGCAGCCTTTACATTCGCCTCATGTAGCAGCGACAACGAAGTTACAGAGACAGAAGTACCAGTTGTTCAACAGACAAAACTGGAGATTCCTTATGCCATATCGGTTGGCACCAGTTCTACAACACGCGCCACAGTAGATGACGATAAGAGAACTTTGCGCTTTGCTGCCGGCGACAAACTTTACATCACCGGAAAGAACATCGAGGGCGTGCTCAGCTTCGACCCCGAAAGTAAGTACATTGGCGAGACTTTTGTTGAAAGCGACAACGTGTTCTCTGGCACACTTGAATACTCAGGTATGGGCTTCCCTGACGAAAACCTTGAGCTGACAGCTACACTTGTAAGCGCACAGCAGAACAAAGGAACAGAGATTAGCGTTGCTGCAGGAGCAGTAACCGTTAACTATCCTACAACACTCTGCACAAGCCTTAACGAGGCAGTACAGAAGTACAGCAAACTTACAGCAGCATTCCCACTCGGTGCTTATCCTGTAAACAGTAATCACACAATAATGCTGACACAGCAGACAGCCTTCCTCGACTTTGTAATTACTTTCGAGGACGGAACTACTTCAGGCACTACCCTTTCTGCAAAAGTTAAGAATGGCTCAAACAACTATACTGCCGACGTAACAACCACTACCGAAAACACTAAAGTGGTGGCAAAGTTTGTATTGCCTGTTGCTGATGGTACAGTATTGAGCGGTGCAACTGTTCAGATGGGCAGCAAGGATGCTTTTGACATAACCAATGCCACACTTGCAGGCAACAGAGTATATAACATTAAGAGAACTCAGCCTTCCCCTTACATTGCCATGCCGCTTACTGTAGAGGCAACTTCGGCTGGAATTATTAAGATTACAAGTCCAAAAGTGGGCATGAAGTACTCTAAGAACGGCGGTGAAAAAGTGTCTGCTACCACAAACGCTGATATCTCGATTTCAGTTGTTGCAGGCGACAAAATACAGTTCTACGGCGACGGAACAAATATCACATCATATAATGGTTCAAAATTCACGGGTGGCACTGCTACTTACAAGGTTTACGGCAATATTATGAGTTTGGTAGATGAAACTGGTTTTGCGACTAACGCCACATTACCATCTACATATACTTTCGCTCATTTATTCCAAAATAATACAAAGTTGACAGACGCGGGGAACTTAATTTTACCAGCTACAACATTGACACAGTATTGCTATTTGTACATGTTCAATGGCTGTACAAACTTGGAAACTGCACCAGTACTGCCAGCACCAACACTTGCTGTAGGTTGCTATAATAGAATGTTCTATAATTGTGTTAACTTAAACTCTGTAACTTGTCTGGCAACAACTATATCTTCAAATAACACTACTGACTGGCTCAGCGGCGTAGCAGCAACAGGTAAATTTACCAAAGCTGCCAGCATGACAAGTTGGAGTTCTGGTGCCAGCGGTATTCCTTCAGGCTGGACTGTTGCTGATTATGTAGCGCCTTAACCCTCTCGCAATTGCGAGAAACGAGTTACATACTCAAAAGTTATAGCAACAGAATATTACTGGTGTTATAATATAAAAATAACTCTCTGAAGTCCTTACAGGCAAAGGATTTCAGAGAGTTTTATTTTGTATCAGTCCCCCAAAAAAGTTTCTACTGCTTCAGCACCTTTTCATAAACCTGCATCAAGTCGGCAGCAAGTTTTTCGGCGGCAAAGTTGTACGCATATCTGTAGCCAGCCTCAACCATCTGCTGCTGCAACGATCTGTCGTCCCATATCCTTATCAGATTCTTTGCAAGGGCGCGGTCGTCATTGGGCGCAACATATACACACTTGCAGTTTTTTACGCCCACACAAAATAAAAACGTAAAGTGGCAGAAAACAAAATAACATTTCAGAATTCCATCACATACCGATGAGTAGTTGCTATAGATATTAGCATACTACCCCATTCTCTTTAATTGTCCTCTTCAGTCCTCTTTGGTTAAGGCTATCAATGAAATCCTTACGTGTTCTTTTCCATCTTCTGTGGCTCCATAACCAACTTGATGGATGTTCGTTTATAAAGGCTTCAAGATTCTTCATATACCTTCGAGTAATCTCAAATTTATCTATCTTCTTGCAATCATCTGTCAAAAGCGAAAGAACAAAGCGATAGCGACCTCGTTCTTCCTTTATAATATCGCCATAGCAGACCACGGCATCAAACTTATAAGCTATACGTTCTGTACCTGTAAAGACAGGTGTGTCTTGATGCATAAAATCGACAAATCCGCCGACAGATTGCCAGACTGGCACTTGGTCAGCAATAAAGCCAACAAAGAAAGGAGTTTTGTCTTTTTTGCACTTTACCAGTTCGCGCAATGTTTCCTTCATCGCAATGTTCTTTTGGCCAAAAACACTACGAATTTCAATAAACAGTTGGTCGAAAAAATCATTCTCCAACGGATGGTAAATCTGTCCCACCACAACATTCTTGTCTACATTCGACAATGCCAATTTCATTGACACAAGCCATTCCCAATTGAATGTATGCGAAAGATACAATACAACATTACGTCCGCTGTTCAAGGCATTCTCAACAATGTCTATATTTTCATACTGGATATGCTCAAGCATTTGCTTTCTGCTCATGTCCATAAGTTTTATGGTCTCGAAGAAATAGTCGCACAAATTGTGATAAAACTGCCGTTCTATTTCCTTCAATTCATAATCATTCTTTTCTGGAAATGAGTTTCTCAAATTTTTCTGAACGACCTTACGTCTGTAACCGACGCAATAATATGCTATGAAATATACAATATCTGCCAATATAAACAACAGTCTGAAAGGCAGAAAAGACAGCAGACGAGCAGTATAATACAAAAGCCTGTACAAAAACTTATTCATATTAATTTTTCTTTGGCTGCAAAATTAAACAAAACAATGATTTACCGAACTATGCTTGCATAAATATCTGCAAGTTGTCTTGCTAATTTTCCCAATTATATATAAAACTCAACAAACAAACTCCCCTCCTTTAAACATAATCCAAATAAAAAGTAGTTGAAATAAGTAAGACGGAATGGAAGATGCGAAATCAACTCAACAAAGCTATTAGATATGCCTCCGCGTGTCTGCACAAAAAAAGACTGATATTCGTACAATACTTTCATTTTTATTGCTAATTTTGCAGCAAAAGTACAAAAATATAATTCTCCACAGAAATGTTAAAGGTTAAACTGACACCATATCGTTCCAATCTGGGTAAGATATATCACAGACAGAGCAAAAACCATGAATGTTGCTCGCTCGACAGAAAATACAAATTCTATATAGGAGAAGATATTGAATCCCCCGATTTTTGGGTAATCCACGGCAAAGGTATCAGAAAGCCAGAAACATGCAATGTAGCTCCGGGAAACATAATTTTCCTGAATACAGAGCCACGTTCTGTAATCGAATATCCAGAAAGTTACCTTAAACAGTTTGCTGTCGTATCAACCAGCCAGTATCCTACAAAACACAAGGGTGTGATGTATGCACCGCCTGTTTTGCCATGGTTTGTAGGATACAAGACCAATGATAACGGCATATCAACCTACTCGATAGATTACGACGACTTTAAAAAGAATCCCTTTCCAAAGAAAGAGAAGCTCATATCGGTAATCACTAGTAATCTTGCCGTTTCGCGCGGACATTTGAACAGACTGAAATTCGTAAAAAAACTGAAAGAATATTACGGCAACGAGATTGACATATTCGGAAGAGGCTTTAACGGCTTTGACGACAAATGGGACATTCTGTCGAAATACAAATATCACATCTGCATAGAAAACTGTTCGGAAGACTATTACTGGACCGAAAAAATTTCTGACTGTTTTCTGGCTGGATGTTTCCCATTTTATTATGGTTGCAAGAATTTCAAGGATTATTTTCCTGAGAAATCTTTTATGCCAATAGACATTTGCGACTTCAACAAATCTGTTGAGATTATCGACAACACTATTAAAAACGACATGTTCGAGAAGTCGCAAGAATATCTTCAGATTTGCAAGAATCTTGTTCTAGACAAATACAATATGTTTGAATATGTCGCTTCCATCTGTGACAAACTGAATCCGAATGCTCCGAAAGTGCAAGTGACAATTCAGCCGTGTAACTCGTCAAAAAGCGTCCACAATCTTGTAAATTACTTAATACTGCGCAGTTATTACAAGACAGAAATGAAAATTTACGATATATTCCACTAAGGTAAAATAAAGGAAGAAGGATAAAAAACTAACTTTTTATCCTTCCAAATGTCTTGATACTGGTATATTTACGCCAAAGATTCAGTTTTCGTTTCTCTGGTACACCATGACGACGAATATAGTCTTCGGCCTCTTCCAGCATTCTTGCACAGCACTTACCGTCGAAATGCGGATCGTAGTTTTCTACAATCCAGCGACGCTTCATTATACTTTCACTGTTGTTCAGTGCGTTGTCGAAAGCCTGCAAGAGCATATTCTCATCAGTAATATTTTCCCAATAAATATCCTTTGCTATTGTACGAAGCGTAATAACAGGACGGTCTAACAGCAGAAACTCGTACACGGCCGATGATGTGTCACTTATCATCAGGTCACTCATCATCTGA
Source organism: Bacteroides sp. Ga6A2 (assembly GCF_000702225.1). NCBI lineage: Bacteria > Pseudomonadati > Bacteroidota > Bacteroidia > Bacteroidales > Bacteroidaceae > Bacteroides > Bacteroides sp. Ga6A2. Next base: position 22,814 of record NZ_JNKX01000018.1, read on the forward strand.
TATTCCGTAACGTTTTCCGAAGCCTCGACATAAATCGCATCATTACGATTCTTTGCCCATTCACGATACTCATCGGTCCATTGCGAAGCCGTAAGTGGATGGAACTTCATTATAAGCAGAACATCGTCTTCCTTTTCAAGCAACTTTTCCAGCGGCTGCTTCATATATGGCAACGAGGTAAGCTTTGGCGAGAATGTCGGCGCATAAATGACAATCCGCTTCTTGCCGTGTTTTGCAAGGAGTTCGGCCTTACGCAAATCAAAGTCGTGCAGATGTTCCTTTATCCAGTCTTGCTTAGTCCAACCAGTTTCACGCACTTCAAAATCGCCGTACTCCTTTGCCAGTATCTCGAAATGCGATGTAAAATACGGTCCTTGAGTGAAATATGTGTCGAAGTAGCGACGTATTATCCAATGGTCTTTCTTCTCGGCTGCATATCCGTGGAAGACCTGAATTTTTACACCCGACAGATAATACGGCACGATGTTTCCCGGTACGAATATTGCATCGGGCTTAAAATCATAGACTTTTTGAATGGAATCGGTCCATTTCACCTTGTCGTCCAGCGCAAAATCCTTGATTTTCTGGGTATGGACATACCACAGCGCAGTATGTTTGCCCTGACGGTCAATCTCGGTTTGTAAAGGCTGTAAGATGTCTATAGCATACCTATTTTCGCAAAAAAGAACAATCTTCATGTCTATCGGATAAGAGTGTTGATATCAAACTCCGCATAAGGCTTGGTTAAATCACAATAGTCGTGAAAATGCGATCTGCGCTGTTCCTCTGGTGGCAGTTCCATGTAGTTTTTACCATACAATACCGAAAGGAATCCATCGGGAACAGTAGGGGCATCGGCCTCAACGCCTTCAAATTCCACTCGAGTTGGCTCGCCGAAGACTTCCTTCTTGTAAGCTCTGAAACCGTCATCATGTGTCATAAGCAGATTACAGTTCTCATGGCCTTCATATTCCTTCAGAATATTCTGACACCATCTGTGGAGTTTTTGTTTTGTGAAGCACTTCTGTATCAGCAGAGGCCACCATGAGCGTGGTCCCTTGCCATGCTTGTAAGGGTCGCGGTACGCAAAATACAGCAACTTTCGCACAAAGTTGAACTTATAGAAATGTATTGCCCTGAGTATTTTATTGTCGGGAACGCTGTCGAGCGGAAAAATATCCATATAGATGCCGCCAGCATAGCCGAGATATACTCTTTCTACTATCGTCGTACTGGTATCCTCCAACTTTGCGAAATACTTAGGATAGTGTGCACAGTTCTCGTTGTTCACTATGGCGAATGGCTTTGGCACCCATTCCGAAGCATGCTGCATCAGCAGGTCATAGTCTTTGCGCAGGAGTGCAATGTCCTGATCGTCGTCCCACGGAATAAAGCCTTTGTGCCTTACAGCCCCAAGCAGCGTGCCAGCAATGATGTAATATTGTATTCCGTACTTCTTACAAACCTTGTCAATTGCCTCCAACAGACATACGCTTCGCAACTGAAACTCACGAATGTCGTATTGATACACTTTTTGTTTACGCAGAATCTTGTTTTCTCTGTAACTGTTATTTGGCATTGTCATTTTGTCTTACGTCAATATCGTTTGAAAAATGGTTGTCTGCCTTACGCTTCATCTGTTCGTAGTTCTCGTAGATTCTCTGCTTCAGATTAGTTGAGCTGACTCCTTTTCCGTATGGGAAATAAACAACAGTTACACCCTGTTCCTTCAGATAATCGTACTTTCCGGCCCAATCGTCACCCACAACAAAGATGTCGAAGTTGAGTTTCTTCACCTTGTCGGTATGGTCAAGCGAATGCTGAGGAATCACGATATCGGGATATTTCAGAGCCTTCATCAAAGCGATTCTTTCGTCAAACGGTATTATTGGCTGACTTTTGTAACTTTCAACAAGTTCGTCGGTATTTACTCCGACAATGAGAATATCTCCCAAGGCGCGAGCATATTCAAGCATTTTTATGTGGTTAGCATGCAGCATGTCAAATGTGCCGCTTGTATAGACCACGGTTTTTTTACCTATCATTATTATTTATAGTAATTTACGTTTTACCAAATCGTCGAACACTTCGACAAGACGATCAATTTCATCGTTTGTAATATTTCCGATATGTCCTACTCTGAACACCTTTTCGGCCATATCTCCCCCATTAGGACAAACCCAAATCTCATATTCGTCTTTAATTATCTCAAAGATTCTGTGCGCATTTACTCCGGCAGTCGTAGGCATAAGAGCAGTCACGCAGTTTGACGTACAGCCTTCGGCCGTAAACCTCTTGAACGGCAGATGCTTTATCTTGCCTCGGAAGTAGTCGGCACGTTCCTTTGCCATCTTATTCATTGCAGATATTCCGCCAACCCTCTCTATACGTTTAAGCTTTTCATTGAGCATTATCAGGGTTGCCACGGCAGGTGTGAAAGGAGTCTGACCGCGCTCTCCGTTTCTGAGGTAGTCGGAATAGTTAAAGTACATGCTCTTGACACGATTTTTCAAACAACGCTGTTGTGCCACAGAGTCAAGAACGGTAAAACTCATTGACGGAGGCAGCGACAATGCCTTCTGCGAACCTGTGATTGCTGCGTTAACGTTCATCTTTTTCATCGAGAACTCGTCGGCAAGGAAACCACTCACTGCATCAACAAACAGGAAGATATTATTTCGTTTACAGAATTCGCCCACAAGATTCATATCATACAAAACACCTGTTGATGTCTCGCACAACTGAAGCATCATGCCCGTATATTGTTTGCCGTCAAATTGTTGCAGTATTTCAGCAGTAAGCGGAGTTCCATATTCAAGTTTTATTTCGGTAAACGGAATCTCATGGATTTCACAAAGTTCAACAAAACGATGTCCGAAACTACCCCCGTTCACCACCAAAACTCTGTCATCATTAGTGAAGCAATTCATTACTCCGCCTTCCATGCTTGCCGTTCCTGAGCCTGTCATGAAGACGACCTTAGAATCACAAGGTGCATCAAAAAGGCGACACAGCATCTGTTCGTTTTCCTTCATCAACGCAGAAAACTCAGCTGTACGGAAATATGGAATCTGATGCTGCCCAATCTCAAGAGTCTCGGCATCCATCTGGACAGGACCAATCGTAAAATTTATCATTTTTGTGGTTTCTTATTTTATTTCCAAAATATCACTTTATATCAATCTGCAAAATTAGTTTTTTTTTAACAACAAGACAAGAATATCCAAGGATTTGTATCAAAAAATCCAAAATGTCAACATCTACACAGTTACGCACCAACAAACCAGCCAAAAACAAATGGTGCATATTTATTTGCATGACACTATTTTTTTATAACTTTGCAGAAACAAATTAAAACGTACAATGATTTCTGAAGACAAGACAACTGGATTTCTGAAAATCCAACTCATTTCAATCGTCTGGAATATACTTTTGATCTTTGCGGCATATTTTATCTGCGGACTTCTGTTCTATTTCGAGAACAGCGGCTCGTACACCAACGCTCTTAATCTCAGCCTTATGTTTCAGGGTTGGTGGAGGTTTACCCTATCGGCTACCCTATACACAAACATTCTGCTGGCGGTTATTTATCTCATTCCGCTGCACTACAAATATTGCAAGTTTGCCGATGTTCTTGGCAGAATCCTGTTCGTCACCGTCAATTCCATCGCCATAATCGTCAACCTGATGGATGCCGTCTATTTCAAATATACCGGTCGGAGAACAGACGCATCGGTATTCAAGGAATTCGGAAACGAAGACAACATCGGCGGAATCATCGGTCACGAACTTCTGATGCATTGGTACTTCGTCATTGCCGGAATCCTGATCTTTTACGCGCTCTACAAACTGTATCTTAGTCCGCTGAAAAGCAAGTACAAGCCATCGTCTCTCCCTATTTACTATGCGTTGCAGACAATCGTCCTCGGCGCGCTCGGCTTCGGCATAGTGTGCGGAATGCGCGGCGGAATTGGCAGACAAGTCCGTCCTATCGCCGTGGGCAACGCCAATCAGTATGTAAACAAGCCGATAGAAACGGCATTGGTTCTGAACACGCCTTTCTGCCTGATAAGAACCGTAGGAAAGAACGCATACAAGAATCCACAATATTTCAGCGACAGCGAGGCCGAACAGATTTTCTGTCCCATCCGCCAGAAGAACGATGCAGACACAACTGCGCTAAAAAAGATGAACGTGGTGGTGCTAATTGTTGAGAGTTTTGCAAAAGAACACATCGGCGCACTAAATAAGGAACTCGAAGACGGCAGATACGAGGGCTACACGCCGTTCGTAGACAGTCTTGTGAACGAGAGTCTTACGTTCAAATATTCATACGCCAACGGCAGAAAGAGCATCGACGGAATGCCGTCAATTCTTTCGAGCATCCCGATGTTTGTCGAGCCGTTCTTCGTCACTCCAGCCGCCCTCAATACCGTTTCGGGACTTGCCGGAGAACTGAAATCCATCGGCTACAAAACGGCCTTCTTCCACGGAGCATCGAACGGCTCTATGGGCTTCGAGGCTTTTGCCAAGGCTACCGGATTTAGCGAATATTACGGCAGAACAGAATTCGACAACGACCCAAATTACAAGGGCGAGAAGGAATTCGACGGCAACTGGGGCATCTGGGACGAACCTTTCATGCAGTTCTACTGCGACGAGATGAGCCGTTTCAAGCAGCCTTTCATGACCGCCATCTTCACCGTTTCGTCGCACCATCCGTTCAACATTCCCGAGAAGTACAAGAAAACTTTTCCTGAAGGAAAACTCGAGATTCACAAGTGCATAAGATACACCGACTATGCTCTGAGAAGATTCTTCGAGAGCGCGAGCAAGCAGAAATGGTTCAACAACACGATTTTCGTGCTTACCGCCGACCATACAAACCAGAAATACCATCCGGTTTACGAAACCGACCTCAATCTTTATTCCGTTCCTATTATCTTCTATGCTCCGGGACTGAAGTTGAAAGGCTACAACACCGAGAAGATTGCACAGCAGATTGACATCATGCCAACCGTGCTCCAGCTTCTTGGCTACGACAAACCATATCTCGCCTTCGGAAAGGACCTTATCAATACTCCTGCCGAAGAAACATCTGCCGTAAACTACAACAACGGCATCTATCAGTACATCAAAAACAATTACATGATGCAGTTCGACGGCACGCGAGTTACTGGAATGTACAAATTCAAGACAGACCTCTTTCTGAAACAGAATCTCGTCGGCAAAGTGCCAGAGCAGGCGCAGATGGAGAAAGAGCTAAAGGCTATCATTCAGCAATATATGATAACCATCAGCGAAGACCGTCTGACGTACAAAACGTACTCAAAAGCACGCAAATAACGCTTTTTATACAATAATAGTTTGGTATTAGTGAAAGAATAAGTATATTTGCCAACTAAAAAATAAAAAATCAATAGGAATGACTTTTACAGAGAAAAGTTGGTCTATCTTCAATCAGGCCATAAACGATTATCACAAAACGGATAACGTTGACACCCCTATCAGCAATCCCTATCAAGCAGGAACGATAGAAGCAGACCTGTATCTTAAAAATTGGATAGACACAGTGCAGTGGCACTTCGAAGACATTATACGCGATCCACAGATTGATCCGCAGGCGGCTCTGATTCTTAAGCGAAGAATAGACAAGAGCAATCAAGACCGTACCGACTTGGTTGAACGCATTGACAGTTACTTCTACACTAAATATCACAACGTAGCCACCCTCGACGGTGCTACTATCAACACCGAGAGTCCTGCATGGGCTATCGACCGTCTTAGCATTCTTGCACTAAAGATTTACCACATGAAAGAGCAGGTTGAGCGTACCGACGCATCAGCCCAGCACATTGCAACATGCCAGAGCAAACTCGATGTCCTGAACGAGCAGCACAACGACCTCGCATCAGCCATCGACCAACTTCTCGACGACATCGCTGCCGGCAAGAAATACATGAAGGTGTACAAGCAGATGAAAATGTACAACGACCCAGACACCAACCCTGTTCTTTACGGAGCATCTAAATAATAATAATGTGTAACAGAATCAAAAATCTTTTGATTATACGCTTCTCGGCTTTGGGCGACGTTGCCATGACAGTTCCGGTCATCGACTCACTGGCAAGGCAATACCCCGACATGCACATAACCGTGCTGAGCCGCCAGATGACAAAGCCTCTGTTCTCGTACATGCCGCCAAACGTAACATTCTGGGGCATCGACCTGAAGAACAGTTATAAAGGCATTGGCGGACTCAACACTTTATTCAGAGAGATAAAGGAAAAGAGATTTGACGCCGTGGCAGATTTCCACAACGTTCTCCGAACCATCTATCTCAGAACACGTTGCGTGCTCTCGGGCATCAGAGTTGCTCACATCAACAAAGGCAAGGCTGAGAAGAAAGAACTTGTGAAGAACGGACCTGCCAACAAAATCCTCGACAGTTCGTTCGTCCGCTATCAAAAGGTTTTGCAAGAACTCGGAATCGATGTTGACATCGATTTCAAGGCATGCTTCACCGGCGAGAAAGGCAAGAAATGGATTGGCATCGCCCCATTTGCCGCACACGAAGGCAAAATCTACCCTCTCGACAAGATGAAGCAGACCGCACAGATGCTCGCAGCCAAAGGCTACAAAGTCTACCTCTTCGGAGCCGGCGAAAAAGAAATCAGAATTCTCGAAAGTTGGGAAGGAGAAAACATAATTAACACCGCCGGAAAACTTGGCGGAATGGCTAAGGAGATGGAACTTATGAGCCAACTCGATGCCATGATTTCGATGGACTCTGCCAACATGCACATAGCATCGCTCGTAGGCACAAGAGTCGTCTCGGTGTGGGGAGCAACCCACCCTAATGCAGGCTTCCTCGGCTGGAAACAATCGATGGACGACGTAGTACAGGTTGATATGCCATGCCGTCCATGTTCAATTTATGGGGGAAAGCCATGCCGCTTGGAGGGTAGCAAGTACAACTGTATGAGGATGATAGAGCCCGAACGCATTATTGACAAAATTGTAAATTCGGAGTACATCAACAAAGACTAATGCACAAAAACAAAAAAAATGTGCACATTTTAGTTGTTTTTTTAACTAAATATTTGTTCAAGTAGAAAATTATAGTTTACTTTGCACCGCAAATAATTAAAATAATAATTAGATTTATTCACTAAAATTAAAAAATTATGTCTGAAATTGAATCAAGAGTAAAGGCTATCATCGTTGATAAGCTGGGCGTAGAGGAGTCTGAGGTTAAGGCTGAAGCAAGTTTCACTAACGATCTTGGCGCTGACTCTTTGGATACAGTAGAGTTGATCATGGAGTTCGAGAAGGAGTTCGGCATCTCTATTCCAGACGATCAGGCTGAGAAGATCAGTACTGTAGGCGACGCTATCGCTTATATCGAGGCTAACGCTAAATAATTTATTCCTATATCTTTTATATGGAATTAAAAAGAGTTGTAGTAACAGGTCTTGGTGCAATAACACCGCTGGGCAACAGTGTCAAGGAAACTTGGGACAATCTTGTCAATGGTGTTAGTGGAGCAGGACCTATTACTCATTTCGATTCAACAAACTTCAAGACTCACTTTGCTTGCGAAGTAAAGAACTTCAATGCTGCCGAATTCGGAATTGACCGCAAGGAGGCTCGCAAGATGGATCCGTTCACACAGTACGCCATCGCTGCCGCAAAACAGAGCATTGAAGATTCTGGCTTGGATACCGAGAAGGAGAATCTCGACCGCATCGGCGTCGTTATGGGCGTTGGTATAGGCGGTATGACTACATTCCAGGAAGAGGCCGGCAACTATGCTATAAACGGAGCCACTCAGGGTCCTAAGTACAATCCGTTCTTCATTCCTAAGATGATTGGTGATATCTCTGCTGGTCAAATTTCAATCATGTACGGTTTCCACGGTCCAAACTATGTTTGTACTTCAGCTTGTGCATCTTCATCAAACGCTATTGCCGATGCATTCAACCTTATTCGCTTGAACAAGGCTGATGTAATGGTAACAGGTGGTGCAGAGGCGGCAATCGTTGAATGCGGTGTAGGTGGCTTCAATGCCATGAAAGCACTTTCAACACGCAATGACGAACCTCAGAAAGCATCACGTCCATTCAGCGGCAGTCGCGACGGCTTTGTAATGGGTGAAGGTTCAGTTGTTCTTGTTCTTGAGGAACTTGAGCATGCTAAAGCCCGCGGAGCCAAGATTTATGCTGAGGTTGTCGGTGCAGGAATGTCGGCTGATGCCTACCATCTCACTGCCTCACACCCAGAAGGCGCAGGTGCAAAGCTTGTAATGCGAAATGCTCTTGAAGATGCTGGTCTGAAACCAGAAGATATTGACTATATCAATGTTCATGGCACATCTACTCATGTTGGTGACATCTCTGAGGCTAAGGCTATCAAAGAGGTGTTTGGTGAACATGCCTACAAGTTGAACATCAGTTCAACAAAATCTATGACCGGTCACCTTCTCGGTGCTGCCGGCGCAATAGAGGCTATGGTATGTACCCTCTCTGTTGTGAACGACATCGTTCCTCCAACCATCAATCATGAAGACGATGACAAGGATGAGGAGTTGGACTACAATCTTAACTTCACATTCAACAAAGCCCAGAAGCGCGAGGTGCGTGCTGCACTCAGCAACACATTCGGCTTCGGCGGTCATAACGCATGTCTTATCGTAAAAAAATACGCTGAATAATCGTGTTTTTAAATGTCATAGACAGAATAAGGCTCTTGTTCCATAAGGATAAAGAGTCTTATTCTAATTTTTACAGTATCCTCGGATTCTACCCTCATAACATTGAATTCTACGAGCATGCCCTGCTACACAAATCATCATCGAAGAAGGTAGGAAAAGGCAAGCCCATAAACAATGAAAGGCTGGAATTCCTTGGTGACGCAATTCTCGACGCAGTTGTCGGAGACATTGTGTTCAAGCACTTTCCGGGAAAGAAGGAAGGCTTTCTAACTAACACACGCAGCAAGCTTGTCCAACGCGATACACTGAACAAAATAGCAGTGAAGATTGGGTTAGACAAACTTGTAAAGTCGTCGACACACTCAATCTCACACAATAGTTATATGAACGGCAACGCCTTCGAGGCATTGATTGGAGCAATCTATCTTGACCGCGGATATGACTATTGCATGTGGTTCATGCAAAACAAGATTCTTAACGTTTACCTTAACATCGACAAGGTTGCGTACAAAGAGGTAAACTTTAAAAGCAAATTGCTTGAATGGAGTCAGAAGAATCGCGTCAACGTATCATTTGAATTGGTAAGCCAGAGCACAGATAGTGCCAACAGCCCTAAGTTCACATCAAGAATACTGATAGAAGGCCTTGAAAGCGGCGAAGGCGAAGGCTACTCAAAGAAAGAGAGCCAGCAGATTGCAGCCAAGGTTGCGCTTACTCGCCTAAAACAAGAGCCTCAGTTTATAGATGCTGTCTTTGCCGAGAAATCAAAGCGCACAGCCATGGAGGAAGAGCCTACAGAACTTGTTCCTGATACAGGAACCGATGCCGATGATTTCGCAGCCGACGAGCCTAAGGATACAAAGCCTGCCTCTAAGCAAAAGGCAAAGCAGACAAACAGCGTCGATGACGAAATGTCGCTCGACAATATTCATGTAAGTACAAAGGAGATGAGCAGAGAGGACATCATCGCGGCAGCAGAAGCCGCCGCCTTTGCCGACAATAAATAACGCTTTTATCCAAAGCAAAGCCCCATCTGCCGTCCTCTGATGAGCAGTTCATTATCTGGCATAACGAGTTTAAGCCGACCTGCAACTTCGCTAAGAGGTTGCGAGTCGGTTTTTCCGTCTTTAATGCACACCATACGACCGAATTCACCCTTCGAGATGAGTTCGGCTGCCTTTGCCCCGATGCGCGTGCTAAGGTTTCTGTCGTATGCCGTAGGACTTCCGCCGCGCTGAGTGTAGCCGAGTACCGTCAGACGGCTTTCAACGCCTGTATTCTGTTCTATCATACGCGTGATATACGTTCCGGCCGTCGCTCCATCGGGAACAGGAACGCCCTCGCCCACCACGATAATACTGTACTTTTTTCCTCGTTCAGCCCTCGCGGCTATTGCCTTGTAGACATTGTTCAGGTCGTAAGGAATCTCAGGCAGAAGAATCACGTCGCCACCGCTTGCCATGCCGCTATGCAAAGCGAGCCAGCCAGCCTTGTGCCCCATCACCTCGATAACCATGGCACGATTGTGCGAACTAGCAGTTGAATGAAGACGGTCAATCGCATCGGTAGCAATGCTAACAGCTGTGTCGAAGCCGAAAGTCTCTTCCGTGCCCCAGATATCATTGTCGATAGTCTTCGGCACGCCGATAACGTTCAAGCCATGCTTTGCCATCTTGTAAGCCGTCTTCTGCGTTCCGTTTCCGCCAATACAGACAACGGCATCAAGCCCCAGTTCGTGTATGCTTCGAGCCAGTTCGTCGGCACTGTTCGCACCCGTAACAGGATTCTTCTTGTACGGTTTGAATCGCGATGTTCCGAGAATCGTTCCGCCCATGCTCAAGAGTCCTGACATGGAATCGTCGGTAAGGATGTCTATGTCTCTGTTTATCAGTCCTTCAAAACCTCCCTTTATACCAACAACTTCCATTCCGTAACAATTAATAGCTGTTTTGCACGCACCTCTTATTGCCGCATTTATCCCGGGACAATCACCCCCCGCAGAAAGTATTCCAATACGCATAATTCGGTATTTTATTGTTCAACCTACTTTTTTCGTGGTAAAGATAGGAATTTTCAAATAAATCAACTAACTTTGCAAGGATTTTTGTAGAAACAATTCTTCACTTATAGATGAACAAAACAGATTTAATCAGGAAATTTTTCATACCAAGACAGAGAGCTTTGGAGAAACTTGATAAACATTCTATTGAATTGCAAAATCATGTAATTCAGTATCTTATCAAAAGAGGAGCCGACACTGAATGGGGAAAGAGATATAATTTCGATAAAATCAACAATTACGAAGATTTTTCTCGTCAGGTACCTGTGACGAATTATGAAGATTTGAAGGGGTACATTGACCGTATGCGTCATGGAGAAAAAAATATCTTGTGGCCGGGACAAGTGAAATGGTACGCAAAATCATCGGGCACAACAAACGATAAGAGCAAATTCATCCCTGTAAGCAAAGACGGCTTGCAGAGCATACACTATCTTGGTGGCAAAGACTGCATTTGCTACCATCTTAACCTGCACAAGAAGAGCAGAATTTTCGACGGCAAAAACCTTATCTTGGGCGGAAGCCATCAGCCAAACTACAACGTGGCAAACAGTCTTGTAGGCGATTTGAGCGCGATTCTTCTGGAGAATCTCAGTCCGATGATAAACGCTGTAAGAACGCCGAGCAAGAAGACTGCCCTTCTGGCTGATTTCGAGAAGAAGAGAGACCGCATTGCACACGAGAGCATAAAGCACAACGTTGTTACGCTTAGCGGCGTGCCTTCGTGGATGATGTCTGTTTTGAAGAGAGTTCTCGAAGTATCTGGAAAGAACGACATTCACGAGGTGTGGCCTGAACTCGAAGTGTTCTGGCACGGCGGAGTTGCCTTCACTCCATATCGCGAGCAGTATAAGCAACTCATTCCGAGCGATATAATGAACTACATGGAGACGTACAACGCCAGCGAGGGCTTCTTCGGAATTCAGAACGACCCTAACGACCCTTCGCTCATGCTGATGACAGACTACGGAATGTTCTACGAGTTCATTCCTGTCAGCGAGGTTGACAGCGAGAATCCTACTGTTGTACCGCTCGAGGGCGTTGAGGTTGGAAAGAACTACGCTATGGTTATCTCGAACGTATGCGGATTGTGGCGTTATCTTATTGGCGACACCGTGCGTTTCACGTCGAAAGAGCCATACAAGTTCGTCATCACCGGAAGAACAAAGCACTTTATCAACGCATTTGGCGAAGAGTTGATTGTTGACAATGCAGAGAAGGGTCTTGCCAAGGCTTGCGCCGAGACAAACGCTCTGGTTAAGGACTACACCGCTGCCCCAATCTTCATGGATCAGAACGCTCACTGCCGCCATCAGTGGCTCATAGAGTTCGAGCAGGAGCCTTCATCTCTCGAAGAATTCATCAACATTCTCGATTCTGAACTTCAGCATATCAATTCGGACTACGAGGCTAAGCGATACAAGGACATCACACTTCAGAAACTTGAGGTGATTGTTGCACGAAAAGGCTTGTTCGACGAGTGGCTGAAGGAGAAGGGAAAGCTTGGCGGTCAGCACAAGATTCCTCGTCTGAGCAACAACCGAGACTATATCGACGAAATGATTTCAATGAATAAGTAATAGGCGTGAAGAGGCTTTATTACAAATATCTGTCTGCTGTCTTCTGCATTGTGGCAATATTGCTGATACACAGTTGCGCAAGCATCAGCAGTCCCGACGGCGGTCCTTATGATGAAGAGCCGCCTAAGGTTGTTCGCTGCACTCCGAACGACAAGGCAACGAACACCTCGACAAAGAAAGTTACGATTGAGTTTGACGAGTTCATCAAGCTCGACGGGGCTTCTGAGAAGGTTGTAATATCGCCTCCGCAAGCCGAGCCTGCCGACATCAAGGCAAACGGCAAGAAAATCATCGTCACACTTTTCGATACTTTAAAGACCGATTACACCTATACCATCGATTTTGGCGACTGTATTCAGGACAATAACGAAGGCAACCCGATGGGAAACTATTCTTATTCGTTCTCTACAGGCGCAAGCATCGACACGATGGAGGTTTCAGGAACCGTGCTCGACGCAATGAATCTTGAACCGGTGAAAGGTGCATTGGTCGGATTATATTCAAACCTAAGCGATACGGTATTCACCACTGCACCGCTCGAACGTATTGCGCGCACAAACGCCAAAGGTCAGTTCGTGATAAAGGGCATTGCAAGCAATAAGCAATACAAAATCTATGCCCTGAACGATGCCGACCAAAACTATTTCTTCAATCAGAAAAGCGAAGGAATAGCGTTCAACGACAGCATCATCACTCCAAAATCAGAGCCGAGCACAAGAACTGACTCTATCTGGCACAAGAACGACCACAGCCGTCTCGACTCGGTTGTAACCGTTCCGTGCACAAGATTCATGCCCGATGATATCGTACTTACGCTTTTCACCGAAAAGCAGACGAACCAATATCTAACTAAGACAGAAAGACTTACACCGAATAAGTTTTCACTCTTCTTTACTGCCCCAGCAAACGAACCAGCAGCAATCGAAGGTCTGAACTTCAACACCGAAGATGCTTTCATAAAGGAATTTTCGGCAACCAACGATACGCTGCATTTCTGGATTAAGGATTCTCTCATCTACCAGAAAGACACGCTCGACATGGTAGTAAAATTCATGGGTACCGACACACTCGGCAATCTCGTTCCGACAACCGATACTCTCCATCTGGCTTCTAAAAAGACGATGGAGAAGATTCGTAAGGAGCAAAACAAGAAGTACGAAGACTGGCTCAAGGCACAGAAGAAGCAGCACAAAGGCAAGGATGAGCCTATCGACAGCATCATGCATGCCGACCCTCTCGAAATGAAGATGAGCGGCGGCTCGAAGATGGGCGCGAACGAGAATATCCACTTTTCATTTGGCGAGCCTATCGTGAACATCAACAATTCGGCATTCCATCTGAAGATTCAAAAGGACACACTTTGGGTTGACGAGCCGTTCGAAATTGAACAGGATTCTGCCAACATCAGAAGATATACGCTCATGGCCGAATGGCTGCCAGAGCGCAACTACGAACTGACGGTCGATTCAGCAGCCTTTACTGGATTGTACGGAAACGTGACGAAAGAGGCAAAGCAGAAGATTTCAATCTCGTCGCTCGACGAATTCAGTTCGCTTTACGTCAAGGTCAGCGGCGTTGACACATGCGCCATCGTGCAACTTTTGGACAAGGGCGACAAGGTTGTTACTCAGGCAAAACTCAACAAACAGTCTGAAGCCGATTTCTACTATATAAAGCCGGGCGTTTACTATATGCGTCTGTTCATCGACAAGAACAATAACGGCGTTTGGGATACAGGCGAATACGCTTCGCGCACACAGGCCGAAACGGTCTTCTACTATCCGAAGTCGCTCGAACTGAAAGCGCGCTGGGAGATTGAACAATCGTGGAATCCGCTCGACACGCCTCTGACGGAACAGAAGCCTCTGGAGATAACCAAGCAGAAGCCCGACCGCGAAAAGAGCATCAAAAACAGAAATGCCGAGCGAAAATTCAACAAGAAATAACTAAAAAGAACCATATTATGAGATGGACATTACTTATTGCCATGCTCATGCTTTCATTGAGTAGCACTGCGCAATGCGAACGAGAAAACGAAGCCTTTAAGCACGGCGAAGTCTTAAACTACGACCTATACTACAACTGGAAGTTTGTATGGGTAAAAGCAGGTTCTGCCCAGATGGATATCACACAGACGAGATACCACGGGAAATCGGCATTCAAAGCTAATCTTATAACACGCGGAAGCAAGCAGGCGGACAAGATTTTCATCTTCCGCGATACACTCGTTTCTTATTGCACCGACAAACTTGTGCCGCTCTATTACAAAAAGGCAGCACGCGAGGGCAAGCGATACTACATCGACGAGGTCTGGTACACATATCCCGAAGGGAAAAATGTAATTAACAATCGCCATGTCAGTTCAAAAGGCGTAGTCAGCAAGGAGCAACTAAACAGCAATTCTTGCATCTACGATATGGTTAGCATGCTTTTGCAAGCACGCTCGTTCGACGCAAGCAAATACAAGGTTGGCTACAAAATTAAGTTCCCGATGACCGAGGGCAGCAAAATCGTAAACGAAACGGTTATCTACCGAGGCAAAAAAGTTATCGAAGTTAACGACAAGAAGAAATACAACACACTTGTCTTCTCGTTCGTTGAATACGACAAAAAAAACAAGGAGAAAGAAGTCATCACATTCTACATAACCAACGACAAGAACCATATTCCAATCAGACTCGACATGTTTCTGAGTTTCGGTTCTGCAAAGGTTATCCTTAACCAAATTAAAGGCAACCGCCATCCTCTTACATCTATTGTCAAAGAAAAGAAGAAAAACTGATGACGAACAAGGATTTTGTAGAACTCACCAACGACCTTAGAGAGAACTACAAGCAATATCTTCTGCTCGAACGCTCGTACACGCAAAACACAGCAAATGCCTATCTTTCGGATATAGAAAAGCTTTTTGCATACCAGCAAATCGAAGGAATCAATCCACTCGAAACATCGTTAGACGAGTTAGAGAACTTCGCCGCCGGTCTTGCCGACGTCGGAATCCATCCGCGCTCACAAGCCAGAATCCTGTCGGGCGTGCGTTCCTTCTATCATTTTCTGCTTCTCGAAGGGAAAATAAGGCAAGACCCTACCGAACTGTTAGAATCGCCTAAAATCGGCCTTCATTTGCCCGACATACTGAGTTTAGAAGAGATTGATGCGCTGATAAATGCCATCGACATGAGCAAGGGCGAAGGACAGCGCAACAGAGCCATCATCGAAACTCTTTACAGCTGCGGATTGCGCGTAAGCGAACTGTGCAACCTACTTATTTCCGACCTTTATCTGGAACAAGGATTCATAAAGGTAACGGGCAAAGGCCGAAAGCAAAGGCTTGTCCCGATTTCCGAAAGAGCCGTAAGCGAATTGCAGGCTTGGTTTGCCGACCGAAACCAAATTGACATAAAGAAAGGCGAAGAAGACTACGTTTTCGTAAGCCTTACGCGCGGCAAGCACCTTACCAGAGTGATGATTTTTTACGTCATAAAACAGCTTATCGCCGTCACCGGAATAAAGAAACAAGTAAGTCCGCACACGTTCCGCCATTCATTCGCCACGCATCTGCTCGAAGGAGGTGCCAATCTGAGGGCAATACAGGCCATGCTAGGGCACGAAAGCATTGCGACGACTGAAATATACACTCACCTCGACAAAAGCCGTCTACGTGAGGAAATTCTGCTTCATCATCCGCGAAACAAAGTTTACAACAGCAAATAAATATATTTATGAACGAAAAAATAAAGTCACTGAAGGAGAATCAAAAACTCTTCGAATTCGTAAAATTCTGCATCGTAGGCGGAATATCAACAGGAATCGATGCCTGCATATTCTTCACGGTCAAACAGTTTACAATATACCAGATTGCACTCGTAAGCGGCTACGCAATATCATTCATAGCAAATTATTTCATGACAGTGCTGTGGACGTTCAAAAGCAAGCCGAACAAAAAGAACGCGATAGGCGTTCTGGCAGCACATCTAATAAACCTTTTCGTAGTCAGATTCGGACTTATGCACTTGTTCGTAGAGATCTGCAAAATAGACTCCAATATCGCCTACATACCTACACTGCTGATAAGCATCGTTGCAAGTTTCATTCTTGTAAGGCTGGCAGTTAAGAAACTATAAAAAAACAAAAAAGGGCGGCTGCAAAATGCAGTCGCCTTTTTTATTTCAGTTAAGATTGATTACTGACGCAATGTTGCTGAGTAATTGATCTTCAAAGCATAAGCCTTACGCAAAGCCTGCTTGATATCTGTTACAACACCCATCTTAGTATCTTGGTCAATCTTCAAAGATACAGTCATAAACGGCTGATCCTCTTCCTTCATATCCATACGAGCCTGAGTAGCATAGTCCTGCACATCAGCAGGCTCTGCATACTTGTCGTTCAACTGTACACGAGTCTCAGCACCGAACTTCTTCTGTAGTTCCTTGGTAGGAGCACCTACATAGATGAAAGTTACCAAAGACTTCTTTTCCAGTTTCTCCAACTCAGTACCCTGAGGAGCACGGAACTGAACCTTAAGAGTAACCTCACGCATAGTGGTTACCATCATGAAGAAGAACAACATTGAGAAAATCAAGTCAGGCAGTGATGAAGTGTTCATCGCTGGCATTGAGCGATTCGATTTTTTAAATCTACCCATAATTAATGTCCTCCGTAACTTTTTGGTTCAGCCTCAGAGATCTTCTGAGGGTAATATTCACGAATTGCTTTCTGCTCCTCCTTTGTACACTCAGCGTATGACTTTTTGTGGAACTGTGACTTAGCCAATTCATCACGCAACTCATTGTAAGCGCGTACTACTTCATTCTGTACTTCGAAGTAAGCTCTGTAACTTGAACCACGGTCATTCTGTACAGAAATTACGTGCTTTGAAGTTACCATAACCTCTCCGATGAGTGGAATGTTTGCAGGATGCTTCTCAGGCCAGTTAGGCTTATCGTCAACATTCTTGATAAATTCCTTAACCTTGTCCTTCAACTGAAGAACACTGATAAACTCATCACCACACATAAGGTAGTCCTGTGAGTTCATACGAATCTTAAGAACGTTACGCTCCTTAACCTTATTCTGATCGTCATCCGGCTTCTGGTTTGGATCTGGTGGAGGTGGCAACTGACGTGCCAAACCACGATCCGTAGCCATGGAAGTAGTGATCAAGAAGAAGATAAGCAACATAAAGGAAATATCGGCCGTTGAACTGGTGTTCAGTTCGGGCATTCCTTTTTTCGCCATATTTTCTTAGTTTTTTAATAATTCTACAATAAATGTTATTTTCTCTTCATGATGCCTGTCATGTTGAAAAACATAGCAACGAGAGCCACAATAGACAGAACATAGATTGAGCAGATGAAGTGATCAGCCAATGCAATAGCAGTAGTATCAGTAACTACATCACCATTTGCAACGATTGTCTCGCTTGGAGCAAAGAAGCCAACAAGCAAAGAAACAACCAAGATTGCAACAGATACTGCTGAAATTGTTCCACCAGGAACACCTGAAAGGTTCTCACCCTTAGGACCGCCCATGTTCTGAACGAAGCTCTTAACCAAACTCCAAACAATCAACAATGCAGTGATAGCAACCATAGCATACATAAGTATCATTACGCCATCAAGCATCAAAGGATCGTTGAACTTTGGATTTGCAACGTACTGGTTGTCATATCCATAAGTAAAGAATACACCAAAAAGAAGTATGATTACTGCGAATACAACATACAGTACAAGAGATGAAATTTTCTCTGTTTTCATGTTATTCGTCAGTTAATAATTACTTATTCTTAATGTTGTACTTTGTAATAAGGTCAAGAAGAGTAACTGAAGAGTTCTCCATCTCGCTTGTGATACCCTCGATCTTCATAAGGATGAAGTTGTAGAACAACTGAAGGATCAAAGCAACAACGATACCGAAGATAGTTGTAATCAAGGCAACCTTCATACCTCCTGCAACGACTGTTGGAGAGATATCACCTGCAGCCTGGATATCATCGAATGCCTGAACCATACCGATCACAGTACCAAGGAATCCGAGTGATGGAGCCATTGCGATGAACAATGTAATCCAAGAACAACCCTTCTCAAGGTAACCAGCCTGAACACCACCGTAAGCAGTAACTGTACGCTCTACTACATCAAGACCATCGTTAAGTCTCATAAGACCCTGATAGCAGATAGAAGCAACAGGACCACGAGTACCACGAGCAACTGCCTTAGCACCCTCTACGTCGTTAGCCTCAAGTTTCTCCTCGATTGAAGCAAGAAGCTTCTTAGTGTTAACCTCAGAAAGGCTTAGGTAAATGATACGCTCGATGCAGAATGCAAGACCGAATACCAAAGCTACGGCTACCAATGACATGAAGCCTGCATCACCTTCGATATACTTTGTCTTCAAGCTCTTGTGGAAAGACTCCTCGCCAGCTGCTACTGGAGCTGCTGCAGGAGCTGCTTCCTCTACCTTTTCAGATGCTGTAGAATCTGTAGCTGTTGCTGTAGAATCCTGAGCCATCATAGACTGAGAGAGACCAAAAGTCATCACTCCCATCACTGCAAGAATTGCAATAAACTTTTTCATTGTGTGTCTAAATTTTTTAAGATTAAATAAATTAATTATTACGATTTTATTTGTTTCTAAACCTTAAATCGGGTGCAAATTACAAAAAAAATGCGAAATACAAGGACTTTGCTTAGTAAAAATTACATTTTTATTAAAAAATATTTTTACATTTTTTCACATTTCAAAGAACTGAACACCAAATAAATCTCTGATACTGTTATTGATAATGCAAGAAACATGCTCGCAAGGCTTATCGTACACTTGCGACACCTTTTCGAGCACATGCTTTAAAAACGCGCTTTCGTTGCGTTTTCCGCGATGCGGAACTGGAGCCAGATACGGGCAGTCTGTTTCGAGCACAATTCGATCTATCGGCACATGCTGCAATGCCTCGGGCAAGGTGGATTTCTTGAACGTTACCACACCGCCAATACCTAATTTGAAGTTTGGATATTCGAGCAGTCTTTTTGCCTCTTCTGGCGTTCCGGTGAAACAGTGAAAAACGCCTTTGAACGTACTTTTGTCGTAATCGGCAAAGACCGTCAGCAACTCGTCCCAAGCATCACGACAATGAATCATCAGGGGTTTGTCGAACTTCAAAGCCCACTCCATCTGTGTGCGAAGGACTTCTTCCTGCTCTTTCTGGCGGCTTTTGTCCCAGTACAAGTCGAGTCCCACTTCGCCAACGGCTATGTACTTGTCGGGATTGGCTGATAGAAGTTGGTACATATTATATAATGTAGCCTTCCAATCGTCTCCCAACTCGGTTGGATGCAAACCAATCATCTGCGAGCAATAACCGGGATACTTAGCGCAAAGTTCGTCCATTCGCGGCAACGAAGATTCGTCGATACACGGCAGGAACAGATGCCCCACCCCGTTTTCCTTGGCACGTTTTATCGCCTCGTCCCTATCGTCATCAAACTCCTCTACATAAATGTGAGAATGAGTGTCAATAATCATCGACTTACGATTTTCTGTTCATCAACGAGTTTACGAACTGCTTCAACTCTTTCTTTTTGTCGGCAGAAACAGCAAGTGCATCGAACTTGGCGGTTGCCGACTCAAAATATGAATTTATCTTATTGTCGCACAACTCGCGAATGCCAATTTCGTTATACAACTTTGTTACGGCAGAAATCTTTGCCTGCGCATCGTACTCCTTTGCATCAACCCACTTTTGCAGTTCTTTCTTCTGCTCATCATTCGCTCTGTTGAAGGCATTGATAAGCATGTAGGTCTTTTTGTTGCAAAGAATATCGCCGCCAATCTTCTTTCCGAACACAGCAGGGTCGCCATAGACATCGAGATAATCATCCTGAAGTTGAAATGCAAGACCTATCTCCTGACCGTAATCGTACAATGTGTCGGCTTCCTCGTCTGATGCACCGCCGAGAATCGCGCCAATCTTCAGCGCACAAGCCAAAAGAACAGATGTCTTGAGGCGAATCATCTCGATATATTCGGCTTCGGTAACATCGTTGCGAGTCTCAAACTCCATGTCGTACTGCTGACCTTCGCCAATTTCGAGAGCCGTTACAGTGAACAAATCGAGCACCTTCTTCAGATTCTCGGAATCGAGCCCTGACAACATTCTCTGATAAGCGAGCACGAGCATCGAATCGCCCGAAAGAATCGCAGTATTATCGTTCCATTTCTTATGAACAGTAGGCTTGCCTCTTCTCACATCAGCCTTATCCATCAAATCGTCGTGAAGAAGGGTGTAATTATGATATGTTTCGAGTGCAATGGCCTGCATCATTATTTCATCAACATTTTCCTTGTACAGATTGTAAGCCATCAGCATCAAGACAGGGCGAATGCGCTTTCCACCAAGCGACAGGACATATTTCACAGGGTCGTAAAGTCCTGACGGCTTGCGTTCATAAGGCAACTGCTCAATAAACTGATTAACTTTTTCTATCAGTTGCGAAGATGTGTACATAATAAATTTTAGCGTGAGTAAAAAAGAAAAGGCTGCACAACGGCAGCCTTTATAACATATATAATAGGTATTACTGCAATCTGAATGTTACAGGGACAGTGTACTTTACACGTACTGGTTTACCTCTCTGCATACCTGGAGACCATTTAGGCATCATAGAGATCACACGAAGCGCCTCCTTATCCAAATATGGGTCTACTGAACGTACAACGACTGGGTCTACGATAGAACCGTCCTTGTTAACTACGAACTGTACGATAACCTTACCCTGAACACCGTTCTCCTGAGAGATTGTTGGGTACTTGATATTGTTTGACAAGAACTTCAAACAAGCAGCCATACCACCAGGGAACTCAGGCATCTTTTCTACAACCTGGAACACAGTCTGATCCTCAACCTCCTCTTCCTGTACTTTTGGAGCCTCAACTGGCTTCTGAACTACAGGGATGACAGCCTCACCAAGATCCTCGTTTGTCTGAATATCAGACTCCTCTACAGATGAGTTATCAACGATGTTCAACACATCAGATACAGTTGGTGCAGATGGTGGCGGTGGAGCCATTTCCTGCTTCTGCTCTGTTACTGGGATAACTTCCTCCTCGATTACGATATCGGCAAGACCAGTATCAATTACCTCAGCCTTTTCATAAGTTGTGAATTCGAAGGCTGCGAAAAGCAACGCAAAGACAAGAACAAAACCAATCAGATAACTGGTCGACTTCTTGTTCTCCAAGTCTGCGGCTTCTGTTTTCTTTATTTCCATAATTATTTTTTTATTTATTTGTTTTCATTTGTATTCCATTGTTGGCAAATGTAGCACTTTTTTTTATATTAAGCACGATTTTGATTTAACTTTTTTTTTACCAACAATTTTTTTTGCAGTTTTCCGCCATAAAACGGTTGTTTTCCCGTTCTGTTTACAGGGCTGAACCTCAAAAAATATATTTTGATACAAAAATACTTCAGTTTTTTTAAATTTGATGTATCTTTGGCAAGAATTTAAAAGATTGGATGAAAAAAATTCTCTACACCTTATTATACAGTTTGATTTGTGTCGGGGCAATGGCACAGAGATCGGACGCCGTATTCCAATTTCTGAAACTGCCGGTTTCAGCACACTCGGCGGCACTTGGTGGAGAAAACATTTCTATAATAGAAGACGACATATCGCTTGTATCAAGCAATCCTGCCCTTCTGAGTTCGGTGAGCGACCGCTCGGTTGGCGTTAGTTACATGACATATCTTGCCGGCTCTAAATGCGCAGGAGCATCATTCTGTAAGGAGCACGGCGAAAGGGGCTCGTGGGCTGTGAGCGCACGATATCTGGATTACGGCGACTTTAGGGAGACAAACGAGTATGACGAAACGCTCGGCACTTTCAGGTGCAAGGACATGGCTTTCGGGTTTACATACAGTTACTTCTTCTTTGACGAGCTGGTGGGCGGCGCAACCGGAAATATCATCTATTCGAACTACGACAAGAATTCGGCGATGGCTGTGGGTGTAGACTTGGGAATAAACTATTACAACGAGGACGACGGTCTGTCGGCTTCGTTCGCAATAAAGAACATTGGCGGACAGATTGTGGCATTTGAGGACACGCGCGAGAAACTTCCAGTTAATGTGCAGCTCGGCATCTCGCGAACCATGCCGCACGCGCCTTTCAGACTTTCGGCAACGCTGACAAATCTTAACCACTGGAGCAGCAGCTACTTCTGCCCTCTCGGAAACAAGGAACTGAACTTCGGGCAGAAATTCATCAGACATCTTGTCTTAGGAGCCGACATTCTGCTTTCAGACCAATTCTACGTTGCCGCCGGATATAACTTTGCAAGAGGCAAGGAACTGAAGGAAGAAGGCGGCAGCAACTGGACGGGAGCAACTGTTGGAGCAGGCTTGCAACTGACAAAAGTAAAAGTCGGCGTTTCGTATGCCAACTATCACGTTGGAGCATCGTCGGTTACGTTTAATTTTGGATTACAACTTTAATAATAGGATAATGAAGAAAATAGTAATAGCCATTGACGGATTCTCGTCATGCGGCAAGAGCACCATGGCAAAAAGCATTGCAAAATCAATTGGTTACATCTATATCGACAGCGGCGCAATGTACCGCGCAGTAACGCTTTATGCAATGGAACATGGTTTCTTCGGAGACAACGGCATTGACAAAGAAGGATTGCAGAAGGACATCAACAACATTCAGATAAGATTCAAACTGAACGAGCAGGGCGTTCCGGAGACATACCTGAACGGCGTGAACGTGGAGAAGAAAATACGCACGATGGAAGTTTCGTCGAGAGTAAGCCCTGTGGCTGCCCTTCCGTTTGTGAGAGAGGCTCTCGTTGCCCTTCAGCAGGAGATGGGAAAGGAAAAAGGCATCGTGATGGATGGCCGCGACATCGGCACAACCGTTTTTCCTGATGCCGAACTGAAACTTTTTGTAACTGCATCAGCCGAAGTACGCGCCCAGAGACGCTACGACGAACTGAAAGCCAAGGGCGAGAACAACAGTTACGAGGAGATTCTGAAGAATGTTGTTGAGCGCGACCGCATAGACACAACCCGCGAGGTTAGTCCGCTGAAGCAGGCCGAGGATGCCATCGTCTTCGACAACAGCAACATGACAATCGACGAGCAGAACGCTTATCTTCAGGAAATAATATCAAAAGCACTGGCATAAGAAATGATTGAAGTAGAAATAGACAACGGTTCTGGCTTTTGCTTTGGAGTAACAACCGCAATAAGCAAGGCTGAAGAGGAACTGCATGGCAGCAGTTCGCTCTACTGCCTTGGCGACATTGTTCACAACGGCACGGAATGCGAAAGGCTGAAAAAACTCGGTCTGATAACCATTGAGCACGACGATTTCGCAAAACTCAACAACGCAAAAGTGTTGCTGAGGGCGCACGGCGAGCCTCCGCAGACTTACCTTACGGCAAAGGAGAACAACATTCAACTCATAGATGCCACCTGCCCCGTTGTTCTGCGTCTACAGAAACGCATCAAGAAAGAATACGACACTCGGTCGGACAGACCGAAACAGATTGTAATATACGGCAAACGTGGTCATGCCGAAGTGCTCGGACTAATAGGACAGACCGAAGGCACAGCCATAGTTATCGAGAGTCTGGAAGAGGCAAAGCAACTGGACTATGCCAAAGACACCATTCTCTACTCGCAGACAACAAAGTCGCTTCAGGGCTTTCGCGAGATTGTGGCATACATCGAGAGCCACAAAACGCCCGAGACTGAGTTCAGATATTACGATACCATCTGCCGACAGGTGGCAAACCGCATCCCGAACATCAGGACATTCGCCGCAAAGCACGACTTGATTTTCTTTGTGTGCGGCAAGAAAAGTTCGAACGGAAAAATACTGTTCAACGAATGTAAATCGGTAAACACCAACAGTTATCTGATTGAAGATGCAAAAGAAATTGATTTCAAATTACTTGACGGCGTGAAGAGCGTTGGCATCTGTGGAGCAACATCTACACCAAAATGGTTGATGGAATCGTGCAAAGAGTGCATTTTGAATACAATTTTAGCATAATATGGACATATTGTAACATTTATCTCAATTTTGCATTTCAAAAAACGCATTCAAAATTTTTTTTCGATTATATTTGCAACTGGTATTATAATGTAGGTTAAAAGGTTTGATTTATGGGAACTATCAAATGTATTGGCATTCTGACATCGGGAGGCGACGCTCCGGGAATGAACTGTGCAATACGCGCGGTTACGAGAACTGCTATTTTCAATGGTTTTAAGGTAAAAGGAATCTACCATGGTTGGAAAGGACTAATCACTGGCGAGATTAAGGAATTTAAGACTGAAAACGTAAGCAACATCATACAGATGGGAGGAACAATCCTTCGCACCGCAAGATGCAAAGAGTTCAGAACTCCGGAAGGCAGAGCCAAAGCATACGAAACCATGCAGAAAGAGAATATCGATGCCCTCGTGGTTATTGGCGGAGACGGCTCGCTAACCGGCGCACGACTGTTTGCCCAAGAATATGATGTGCCTATAATCGGACTGCCGGGTACGATTGACAACGATCTCTACGGCACCGACACAACCATCGGCTACGACACGGCTCTTAACACTATCATGTCGGCAGTCGACAAGATTCGCGACACCGCAACATCTCACGAGCGTCTGTTCTTCATCGAGGTGATGGGACGCGACTGCGGCTTCCTTGCACTTAACGGCGCAATAGCAAGCGCGTGCGAGGCTGCCATCATTCCAGAGTTCAAGACAAAGGACGAACTTCTTTCAGACTACATTAAAGGCGGTTTCAACAAGAGCAAGAACAGCAGTATCGTGCTTGTGGCCGAAAGTCCTGAGACTGGCGGCGCAATGTACTATGCCGAGAAGACAAAGAACGAGAACCCTGAGTTCGATACGAGAGTGTCTATATTGGGACACCTTCAGAGAGGCGGAAAGCCTACGGCACACGACCGCATCATTGCCAGCCGAATGGGAGCAGCAGCAATACATGCTTTGCTCGAAGGTCAGCGCAATGTTATGATTGGCATCATAAACGACGAGATTGTATATGTTCCGATAAGCAAGGCGGTGAAACTCGACAAGCCTATCGACCATCAACTTATCAGAGTGCTTCAGCAATGTGCAATTTAACACACATTCAATATAACAGGAGAAGAGGCTGTTCTTTCGCGGAACAGCCTCTTCTTTTTAATGTTTCACCTTGATAGGAATTATCACCTTTGGTCTTTTTGGATCATTTGTAATCATAAGAACACTCGGACGTGTCTTTGCTTTTTTCAGATATTTCGCAACGATGCCGATTTTCATCTTCGCCGTCTCACTTGGCGCGAGAGTTCGGGTGCTCAGTTCAACGGTAACAGACGAGTTGAAGACCTGCAATGTTCTGATATCGAGCGTAGAACTTCCGTTATTTGTTATCGTGATAACCTCGCTCACCTGTTTTCTGTTGCCAAGAGAGCCGAAGTCGAGTTCGTTCTTTGACAGTTGAATTCGGGGTTGCTGTGCAATCTTCGACGACTTTGAGAAATCGGGAAGTAGAACGGCACTCAACACCACCTCGTTATCCTCGCCCACCTTGTCGCCCGGGAATCGAGCCAAGTATACCGAACTTTGTGTAAGTCCCATATTCATAAGGCTGGCAGAATTGAGAGTGAGTTTTATCACGCCCTCCTGCCCTGCTCCGAGCGATTCGGGAATTGCCTCGGCTGTGACATATTTTGGCAAGTGCATAAGGGTTGGCACGTATGCCTTCTTCGATGTGTTTACAACCTTCAGATAAGCCACCTTCTTCTCGCCCTTGTTGGCATCTTCGAACTCGACCGAATATCTGTCGAGCCTAACAGAGCCGATGCCGTAAGGATAATCCTTAGAATAGTCTACTACGCGCTTTACCACGTCGCCCTCAATCTTCAGAATCAGCGGACGGGTGTCGGCGTTGCAGTAAACGCTTATCCCTTTTGAGAAATGTCCCATCATCTTGGCATCGTATGTAACCACGACAGAGCCTTTCTTGCCTGCCGGAATTGGTTTCTCGGTCCACTCAACGGCAGTACAGCCGCACGTTGTGCTCACCTTTGCTATTACCAAAGGCTTGTTTCCTTTGTTTGTAACCGTAAATGTTGCGCTTGCCGGACGCTTCCACTGCACATTTCCCATATCTTCGACCTTCTTGTCGAAAATAGCCTTTGGTTGTGCCAAAGCAGCCACGGTGCAAGCAATCATCAAACCACAAGTTAAAAACAGTCTTTTCATCTTCTATTGTTTTTACGATATGCAAATATAATAAAATTTATCGTACTTGCAAAACAGCAGATGCTGTATGTGCGCCATAGGCTGAATCGTATGCGCATCGGACGGTTGCTACGCCGGTTGAATACGTACCCTTGCGGTCGATGAACATTGATGTGTTGATTGTATGGCGACCTTTTGGCAGATGAGCGATGAATATCTGGCTCTTAGTATCTTTTACAGACTCGTAGAAACCGATGCTTCCGCTCCATCTGTAGCCCGAATGTTTGTCGGACGGCTCGGCACAGGCGGCGCGAGGGACTTCTATCTGAATGTAGTCGAGGTCGGTCATTGCAACGAGATAGATATGCTGAACTATTCTGTCGCCAACCGCGAGCGTTGTGTTACGCAACGGAATGTTCTGAACCTTGCCGTTTACGTTGCGCTCAACAAAATATTCGCGTTCTATTCTGAGTTCCTCGCCTTTCCGCTTCACGTCTGAATCCTTGACTTTGTACTGGGCATAGACCGCTCCCCACGAAACTCCGTCGGTAGTCTTGTCGAGAGTGAGTTTTGCGTTTTCGGTACTCTCGGCAATCCATTTGTCGTTGCAGAAGCCTATGGCTGCGATTTCCGACTTCATATCAACCTCATGACCGCAGACGGTTAGTTTATTTCCGGTTGTTTCGGCCGAGAGGTCGGCATTTTCATTGCACATAAGGGCATAGACGGCATTCGCGCTCTCCATCGGATTGTCCCAGTCGTTCGTGCGCTTCTGGTTTAGAAGCCACACGCGCATCTGTGCCAGAGCCTCAACATAAGTTGTTCCGTCGGGAAGTGTTCGGGATGCTACCGAGGAATCGTTCTTAATCCACTCGCTCAGAGCCTCGATGACGTGTGCGTGGCAGTCCATCTTCATGTTGCTGCCCCAGAAGTTCATTCTGCCTTCGAAATATCGTCCGCTCTGCTTTCGGCTTACGGTATTTTCGAGGATTGAGACGCAGAGGTCCTCAGCGTCCTTCTTGCGGTTGTTTCGGATTAAGGCCGATGAAAGGGCGGCGCGTCCGTACATGGAGAGCAGTCTTGGGCCTTTGAGATAATCACCGAATCTGCCTTCGATTTTCTTGATTAAAGCCGAAGCCTCGCGGTCGCAGCCAACATGTTTTGAAAGCATTGTGCGAGCGTGATAATACTGGAGCATCATCTCGACAGAGCAATCTTTCTGCTTCAGTTCATCGGCGATTTCCTTGTCCATGTAGGCAAGGGCTTTCGAGATGATTTCTTTCTCGACTGGCGTTATCTTTTCTGAAGTCCTAAGCTGAAGCAGATGGGCAAACGACTCCATAATCTGCGATGTTACGAAATATGAACTGAGTCTGATGCCGTTGCACCACGCAAATCCGCCGTCGGGATTCTGGAATGTCTTGAGCTTGTCGATGGCGCGTTCGAGCGACAAGCCTGTCTTGTTCTCGTCGAACAATTCAGATATTTGCTGCTTGCGGACTGTCTCGCTGTTGGCGGCATCTTCCCAGAGGGATTCTTCGAGAGGGATTTCTTTTAAATCGGCATTCATCTTGAGCGCGCTGACGAGCGACTGCCCGGTCTTGTCCTGCTTCCACACATCTACAACCGACTTTATCTTTGGATTGCTGTTGGCGATGTGCCTTGCAAGCGACGATGAATAATATCCGAGCATCGCACCGAATGATGTGTGACTGTCGGCATTGGTCAAAGATGGCAGAGCCTGAACCGCATACCAGACTGGATTTGCCGAGTAGTGAACCGTCATGGCGTACTTGCCGTTTACCGACTTCTGACCGCAGAAAAGGCTGTCGAGCGACTCTTCGTGCGTGCCTTTGTCCTTCCACATGAATGGCAGGCTCTCGGTAAGCAGAGTCTCGTCGGAAAGTACTGGCAGATATTGCTGTTCGCCGTCGCTGCCGAGGCTTGTCTCGACAATCATCTTGCAGGCATAGATTTTATCCTCGACTGGTGCATCGAAGGCAAATGTTACGGCAGACGAGCCGTTTGCCTTCAGACTTACGGCTTGCTTTTTGCTTACTACGACAGCCTCGGTTAGAGGGTCGAAGATGGTGATGAATGCCGTTCCGCCGACTGACTTGCCGTTCTTGTTGTATAGCATGGCAGTAATCTGAGCCTTGTCGCCCTTGCGGAGGAAACGCGGCATCTGCGGCTTAATCATAATCATCTTCTGCGCCACCACGTCGCTGCTTATCGTTCCGTTTTCGAGTTGGCGGGTATGAGCCACCGCCTTGAACTTCCATGTGGTGAGTCCTTCGGGCAGAGTGAACGAGATTGTGGCTATGCCATCCTTGTCGGTCTGCAATGCCGGATAGAAGAATGCCGTTTCGGAAAGGTTGGTGCGAGGAGCGATTGTGCTTGAAGCGTTATTTGTCACATTTTCTGTCACACCTTCAGCAGAATACGCCATTCTTGTTTTCATTTTTATAGCCGAATTAGCCTTTACAGGAATCGATTCATATTCAACTTCATCCGAAGAATTGTCTACAATGCACAAGACATCAGACACTACTGGATTAGAAAAAGGACATCGCCACATCGGTATGTCATACCCATATTCTTTTACATAACAGCTTCCCTTTATCTTGAAATCACGTATTATCCACATGGTGTAATCACCTTTATAATAATGCCATAAGCCATAAGGAAGATTCCAATCGTTAGAATATTCAAAATACAATGAATGAGGGCGCAACAAATCTAATGCACCATCATACATGGTTGCAACAACCTGTGCTTCAGCAGGAGTTCCGTCAGGCTTACTTACACTAAGTTTCCAAGTTTCCTTTTGTCCCGGTACAAGTCTGTCTCTGAAAGTATGCCATTTCAGATTCAATTTTCTATCAGGTTTAGGCACGCGAATTCTAACCTCACTATCATAAGATTTGCCATTCTTTACAACAACAAAGTTTACGACAATTCCGTCACCATATTCAGGAAGATATTTGAATGTTATGTTTTCGTTTGAATTATCGCATTTTACAATTCTGCTTTCTACAAGTTTGCTTGCGGAATGAACATCAGCAAAAATCCAAGCATCCTTAAAACTTGTGCCTACTTGTATGTCTACAGAATTGTCGGCATCAAAATACAGGGGAGCATAAGCCCATAGTTCGGAATCTTCTACAGGTCGTTCATCATCAAGGGAGAACAGTATAAACTGCTTCTCAACCTTTATTGTGTCATAACATATAGCCTCGATTGTATATCTGCCTGATTCCAAATTATAAATATCCATAGGCTGAAAGCCGATATTACTCTGGAAAGTTCCGCTTAACAGAGCTTCACCGTACTTGACTTGTACCCTGTCTTTCTTTTTAGCCTTATAAACGTTATATTTTACTTGAATATCTTGATTTATGCCCATACTGTTACAGGCACAAAACTTCAACTCTTCCGAAGCATCATTTAGAACCACATCGGGGAATGAAACGCTAATATTTACAGGCAGATTGCTTATACGAATTCTCATCTTTCCTGATTCGGTTTCCCCTGATTCGGATGTAACAACCGCGCTGAAAGTATAATCGTTCTGGATATATCTGTAATAAATCCGTTCTTTCTGTTCTGGCAACTTAAACTTTAAGGAAAAACAGCCAGCTTCATCAGTCCACAAAGTATCAGTTTGATTGTAGTCGTCGAAAGTAGCACGAACCTTGGCATTCACAACAGGCATTCCTGAGAATGTAACAGCTTTTCCCGAAAATACAATACTGTCGCCCCATGTATAATGTTCCTTCACCGAATCAATCTCGACTCTGAATTCTGGCAATTTATATTCTTCTACGGTCACTTTTTTTACAACCAAACGCTTAGTTTTTTCGCCTACATTATCGACAATCAATACAACATTATTCCCTGTCAAAGATACCGGCAATGTGAAATCTGCACTATAGCCACCAAACGAATCTGTCTTTACACTTATTTTCTGCAAGACTTTTGAGCCGTCTTTCATTATTACATTCAGATTCTCGTTTTCGGCAACATTGACAGTATCTCCTTGTTCGCGATAAACGAAACCTCCTACATGTACAGTCTGAGAAGGGCGATATATAGACCTGTCTGTAAACAAAGACGCACTCAACTTGTTTTTTGCAAATCTTTCTGTTGAATAAAAGGGTGTGGAAATACAAGAAAAAGGCATATACTTATCGTCATCCTTTACAGCGCGGAAGGGTTCACCCTTGCCGTTCAAAGCAACAAAAGCTCCATCTTCTTCGTGCACCGCACGCAAAGAATCACTTTTAAATACAATTTTTGCATCTTCTGCAATATGCCCTGTCTTTGAATCAAGAACATAAAATCTACACTTCTTGGGGGCTATTTCATCAGCCAAAACCGACAAGGAAGAAACAAACGCAATATTTGTGTTCTGATCTTCTGAAATATAATCATCTGTATTTTCAAAAGGCACACTTTCAACAAAATATATTCCACATTCTGGAACTTTACAATATATTACAGAATCACTTGTCTTCAGCTCGCTTTTTTTCTTGAATTTAAATGTTTCTGTTTTACATAATTTTGCCCTCTTTTTTGCAGCAGCAATTTTTTTCTCATATTCATTTGATTTATCCCCATACCTATCACTCTCGCTTGCCAACAATGCCATCAAATCATCATTGGAGATATTTTCTGTATCAACCTTATACCAGTTTAGTTTAAAGCCGTCAAGGTTCTTCCATTCCACACGAATTTTTCCTTCATTATCGTTTGGATACAAAACATTACCGTTTAATGCCATTCTTAATTCAGGGAACAGAATATCTCGTTTTTTGCCAAGGAATTCCTTATATCGGCTGTAGTTGGCAAATCTGCCGATAGCCTCATCGCACAATGCCAAAGCACGCTTTGGGTTATCATTCATCAGATTTGATATCAGCTCAAGGTAAATCTCGGGATAGAGTTTGGCACGCTTGTACTTTTCATTTAGCATGGCATTCTCAAGAATGGATATGTTTTCGGCAGAACCCTTTGTTGCTGCATATTTTAACAGCGACCATATTTCGGCATCGACGAACTTGTTGTTTTTGCCGT
The DNA here is from genome assembly GCF_000702225.1 of Bacteroides sp. Ga6A2. Classification (NCBI taxonomy): domain Bacteria; kingdom Pseudomonadati; phylum Bacteroidota; class Bacteroidia; order Bacteroidales; family Bacteroidaceae; genus Bacteroides; species Bacteroides sp. Ga6A2. The sequence goes on from NZ_JNKX01000018.1 coordinate 54,496, forward strand.
ATTCATCAAGCATAAACTTATAAACACGCGATTCGCATCTTTCGGCAAAAGAAAGGCATATAGTGCTCAGAATATCATGATTAAAAGGCACATCTTCTTTTTGGACATATATCAAATCCTTATAATTTTTGTTACTTACACCTGCGTATTTACCAACATTGTCAAGAATCTCGTCCAAGACCTTATTTCGTTCAATAAAGAACATATAATTTGTCCATTTATCATACTGCCACGAAAAATCTATTACTTCGTTAGGATCTCTATATACTGTCTCATCAGCAAAATCGTCACACATATCGAAATAACAAGTAAGAGCAAACAGTCTCAATGTATCGTTTCTGGTATTGTCAACCAGAGACTTCATCTGAGTTATGTACGAATATGCAGAATCAGGATTTATATATCCGTTATTTTTTTCAACAATAGCTTTAAACATCTGCACCTCATTACCTTTTTTGTGGGCAATGCTGTAAATTTTGTTTATATTGGCAATGGCTGATGCCGTGCGGTCTTTCTTCTGTAGGTTATAGACCTTTTTCCACATAGACTCATAATTCTGCGCCACGGTAGGCACAAAGGCAAGCACTAAAAGGATGCTTAAGATAGCTGATTTTATTTTTTTCATAATTAAAGTTTTATAGCAGTACAAAACTATCAAAATAATTGATAAACAACAAGGATTATCTTTTTACTTTTGTTTTACTAAACAAAAAAAAGCGGCATCTCCCGAAGGAGACACCGCCATTGCTTATCTAATTCAAGTGATTGAATCGTGATTTGATTACAACTTTGGACCAGCAGCAACAAGAGCCTTACCAGCCTCATTGGTGGTGTACTTCTCAAAGTTCTTGATGAAGCGACCAGCGAGATCCTTAGCCTTCTCCTCCCACTTAGAACGATCCTGGTAGGTATCGCGTGGATCAAGAATACCCCAAGCAACGCCGTTAAGCTGAGTTGGAACCTCGAAGTCGAAGTAAGGGATCTTCTTTGTAGGAGCCTTCAAGATAGAACCATCGAGGATAGCGTCGATGATACCACGAGTATCAGGAATAGAGATACGCTTGCCTGTACCGTTCCAACCAGTGTTAACCAAGTATGCCTTAGCACCGCTCTTCTGCATCTTCTTAACCAACTCAGCAGCATACTTTGTTGGGTGAAGCTCCAAGAATGCCTGACCGAAGCAAGCAGAGAATGTTGGAGTAGGCTCTGTGATACCACGCTCTGTACCAGCCAACTTAGCAGTGAAACCGCTCAAGAAGTAGTACTGAGTCTGCTCTGGAGTAAGGATAGATACTGGAGGAAGAACACCGAATGCATCAGCAGAAAGGAAGATAACGTTCTTAGCAGCTGGTGCAGATGAACCTGGCTGGATGTTCTTGATGTGGTTGATTGGGTAAGAAACACGAGTGTTCTCAGTTACGCTCTTATCAGCGAAGTCGATCTTACCGTTAGCATCAACTGTAACATTCTCAAGAAGTGCGTTACGCTTGATAGCGCCGTAGATATCTGGCTCGTTCTCCTTAGAAAGGTTGATAACCTTAGCATAGCAACCACCCTCGAGGTTGAATACGCCCTCATCGTCCCATCCGTGCTCATCGTCACCGATAAGCTTACGCTTAGGGTCTGTAGAAAGAGTTGTCTTACCTGTACCAGAAAGACCGAAGAAGATAGCTGTGTTCTCGCCGTTCATATCGCAGTTAGCAGAGCAGTGCATTGAAGCGATGCCCTGAAGTGGCAAGTAGTAGTTCTGCATAGAGAACATACCCTTCTTCATCTCACCACCGTACCAAGTGTTGATGATAACCTGCTCGCGTGAAGTTGTGTTGAATGCAACACAAGTCTCAGAGTTCAAGCCAAGCTCCTTGTAGTTCTCAACCTTAGCCTTAGAAGCGTTGTAGATAACAAAGTTAGGCTCGAAGTTAGCAAGCTCCTCAGCTGTTGGCTGGATGAACATGTTAGTTACGAAGTGAGCCTGCCAAGCAACCTCAACGATGAAACGTACTGCAAGACGAGTAGCCTTGTTTGCGCCGCAGAATGCATCAACTACATAAAGGTTCTTGTTAGAAAGCTCCTTCTTTGCGATGTCCTTAACCTTAGCCCAAACCTCCTCAGACATTGGGTGGTTATCGTTCTTGTAAGCGTCTGAAGTCCACCATACGTTATCGTGAGAGTTAGCATCATCAACGATGTACTTATCCTTAGGTGAACGACCAGTGAAGATACCAGTCATTACGTTAACTGCGCCAAGTTCAGTAACCTGACCAACCTCGTAACCTTCAAGACCTGCCTTAGTCTCCTCCTCGAACAACTTCTCGTAAGAAGGATTGTGGGCAATAACAGTAGCACCAGTGATGCCGTACTTAGTCAAATCCAAATTTGCCATCTTTTTATACTAATTTTATATTAAAAAAAATTTGTTTCGCACTTTAAGGCATTAAGGAAAAATAAGATACCTTAATCGCACGCAAATTTAGCAAAAAGTTTATTTTACAACCTATTTTTTTGCATTTATTTTTTTTAATTGTCTTAGAAATAGTGTCCAAAAGCATGTTTTGCAAAACGTAGGTTACAAACTGACGCACCTTTTGCAAACTGCACCTTACTTTTATTGTACTTGATACATTATCGTTTAATGTGTTCAAAAAATATCGAATACGATATATTCTCTTTGTCCTGTCGCATATTTTTATTATGTTTGCCACGGGAATATTAAAAACAACGATAAAATGGACAAGATTACAAACAAGGTATTCGGCGGAGAGCGTCCGCTGTTCGAGTCGCACAACCTTGAGCTCGACCACGTTAGGATAACTTTCGGAGAGTCAGGCATAAAAGAATGCAGCAACATTGTATGCCGCAACTGCTATTTCGAGGGGAAATATCCGCTGTGGCACGTAAAGGGCTCGGAGATTACTAACTGCTACTTTGCACCGGGCTCGCGCTCGGCTATATGGTATTCTGACGACATGAAGATGACCGACTGCGTGATAAACGGCCCTAAATTCTTCCGCGAGATGAAGAATCTGGAACTGAACAACGTAACCATAAACGATGCCGACGAAACGTTCTGGGGCATCGACGGACTGACACTTAACAACGTCGTTCTGCACGAGGGTACTTATCCGATAATGCACAGCCGCAACATAAAAGTAAACGGTCTGGAATGCGACAGCAAGTATGTTTTTCAGTATTGCAAGAACATTGAGATTCACAACGCCAAGATTGACACCAAAGACTCGTTTTGGGAGGTTGAGGACGTTACGATTTACGATTCTGAGATTAACGGCGAATATCTTGGCTGGCACTCTAAGAACCTGCGTTTGGTTAACTGCCACATCGGCGGCGAACAGCCTTTGTGCTATGCCCAAAATCTGGTTCTGGAGAATTGTACGTTCGACAAGGAGTGCGACCGCGCCTTTGAGTATTCAACCGTTCAGACCGACATTCGCGGATATATAAAAAGCATCAAAAATCCGACATCGGGCACAATCGTTGCCGATGAGATTGGCGAAATTATCCTCGACGGAAACGCCAAGGCTCCAGCCGACTGCAAGATTCAGACTCGCAAGTAGTTTTTTACGAACATAGCGAAGGCTTTCTTTTTCGGGAGAAAGCCTTTGTTCTTTTATCGTCTTTCTGATTTTCCAACCTTATGCCAGCTCGGTATTAAAATTGAAAGGTTTTATGAGAAAAGAGAATAGCAGAAAGTTCCTCATCATATCCTTGCTATCCCCTTGCTATCTCCTTACTACCCCCTTGCTATCCCCTTGCTATCCCCTCACTTGGACAATTACAAATTCAGCCTTATACCTAACCCTAGTTTGCCTTAAATCATTTAACACGTTTCCTTTTACGGTAAAATCTTACAACAAGATACAACACGATGCAAAACAACAAGATGTATACGAAATTACCAAATACAAAACGAAGAAAACAAAGCAATAATAAATACGGAAGTTCCAGGAATGGAGTATTTTTCAACACACCACAAAAACTATTATCTGACATTACATAACATACATTACCATCGTAATAACTGAGTGATTCAAGGGATTCGTCAACCCTTACAGAATCAGAACAACGAATTACTTCTTTATACTCGTCATTATCTGACGCCACCTTTTTCCAAGAAATAACAACATACGGTTTCTTGTAGTGATAATGTCCGTACACATTATCGCTGAAACGTCCTACAAAATCAGCAGAACAAATATTCGCAACAACTTCAGTATTCGATTAGAAACTCAGATTCATATATTGGCATGAGTTGTAATAGCCACGAAATTCCCTTCCGCACAATTCATTTTTGTTGTAATACTTGCAAAAATAAACGCATGCAGCAATCAATACCAAGGCGGAAACGAATACTATTTTCTTCATATCAGATACTCTATTTATAAATCCATGGCAAAAGTAAGGATTTTTAAGAAAGACCATGCTATATCAAACATAAAAAAACGCCTTGAATGTCTACCGACAGCCAAGGCGCATAGAGAACTGTTCAACAGTTAAAACTGAGATTTGTCTCACTTTTGTTTTTATCGATTTTTCAACATTATGTTTGACGGTGGTCGCTGTGCATCGAGTTCCGCCTTCATGAAATCCATGTCGGCTGCAACATGCTCGAAGAACTTGCGGTAGCCGGCACAGAGATAGTTGTGCCCCAGCTCGCCGTAGACATCACGTACAAAACGATTCTTTGGGCACTCGCCGTGGCAGGCAAACAAGAATCGGCACTCACGGCATTGGCGCGTAAGAGTTCCGGTTTTCAGTTTTCCGAAGTTGCGCTGACGGTCGCTGTACATCAAGCCCGTGAGCGTTTGCTGGCGTATGTTGCCCAAACGATATTCGGGATAGACAAAGTGGTCGCACGAATAGACATCGCCGTTAAACTCCATCACGGCGGCATGGCCACATTCGCCTGACATTGAGCAAACGCCAGGAGGCACACCTGCCCAGTTTGCCAAAGTTGCATCGAACAACTGTATGAAAATCTCGCCAACATCCTGCTTAACCCATTCGTCATAGAGCGTACACAGGAAATTGCCCCACTGCTCAGGCGTAACGGAGAAATCGGTCACCTCGCCGCCCTCCTGCATTCCGGGAGCAAGCGTAAGTCCGTCGGCACGTTTTACAATACGTTCGACCACTGGTGTAAACTGAATGTAGCGGCATCCCAAATCCTTGAAGAAATGATAGAACTCCTTCGGATAATCGGCATTGAAATCGTTTATCACCGCCAGAGCGTTCCACTCCACTCCGTGTTTCTGCAAAAGGCGGATGCCCTTCATCACCTCGTGCCACGAAGGCTTTCCGGAGCGCGTGCGGCGATATTCGTCGTGAAACTCTTGCGGACCGTCAATAGATACACCGACCAAGAAATTATTCTCCTTGAAGAACTCGCACCATTCATCGGTCAGCATCGTACCGTTAGTTTGGATACAGTTGTCAATCTGCCGTCCGTAGGCATAGCGTTTCTGCAATTCGAGCGCATGCTTGTAGAATGAGATGGGGCGCATGAGCGTTTCGCCGCCGTGCCATGTAAAGAGAACCTGCGGCATGGTCTGAGCCTCGATATACTGTTTGATGAACTCCTCAAGAAGTGCATCGCTGATAACCTTCGACTTGTCGAGCGGATAAAGCTTCTGCTTTTCGAGATAGTAACAATATTTGCAGGCGAGGTTGCAGAGGCTGCCCGCAGGTTTCAACATTACATAGAGCGGTTTACTAAATGGGGCTATCGTACTCATTATTCTATTTTTTGTGTTTCTTGCCAGACCTGGCAGGTTTGTCAAATTCTCCCGGCAGCGGATAGTTGGCTGAAGGCTTGTGCATTTTACGCATCACCTCGTCAAACTGTTTCACCAACTTTGGATTCTCGCTTGCGAGATTGTGCTGCTCATAAGGATCTTCCGTAATATTATAAAGTTCGAGCGGCGCATCACTCTTCACCGTCACACATTTCCACTTGCCATATCGTAGAGCGCGCTGCTTGCCGGGGAACTCCCAGTACAGATATCTGCTGTCTGTATCGATATTTTCTCCGAAGAACAAAGGCGAAATGTCGATGCCGTCGGTATCGTGAATCACGGCATCGCTACTTCCCGTCAAGGCCGCCAGCGTAGGCATGAAGTCTGGGAAATAAACCAGATTGTTAATCTGTCTGGCAGGAACTCGTCCCGGCTGATTAACAATGAGAGGCACCCTGATGCCACCCTCGTATAGTTGTCCCTTGCGTCCCTTCAGTCCAGCACCGCAGTTCAGGTCCTTCAGCGGAGCCATCACAGCCGCACCATTGTCGGAGGCAAAGATAATCAGAGTATTCTCACGCAGTCCAAGATTATCGAGCGTACCAAGAAGGCGGCCTATATTATAGTCCATGTGCGTAACCAAGGCTGCATAGCGTTTGGTGTTCACCGACCACTCGCCATGCTCATCGTACCACGACGTGTCGTCTATGTTATACGGTTCGTGAGGTGCATCGTAGCCAAGGAAAAGGAAGAACGGATTGTCTTTGTTGCGGTGAATGAAGGCTATGGCATCATCGGTAGAAATTTCACTATTGTGCCGCACATGCGCATCGTGTTCATTCTCGCGGATATTTATCAGACTGTCGCCATGAAAACGGTAATACGGATAATAATAAGGAGAATTGCTATGCACCGTGGCAATGGTCCAACCGTAGAATTCGTCGAAGCCGCGATGATTTGGAGACGAGCCCGGGTCGTAGCCGTCGAGATGCCACTTGTTTACCAGACACGTTCTGTAGCCTGCCGTGCCGATTACCGTGGCGATGGTAGTATCTTCGGGCAGAAGATTTGCACGATGCACAATAATTGTATCGCCACGCGGATTTATCTTCAGTCCCTCGATGCCGCCGGCATAGCAGAAGTTGTCTCTGATGCGAGTGCTTCCGCTGTTCTTGCCTGTCATCAGCGAACAGCGCGACGGCGAACTGATGCCACTACCGGCATAGGCCTGCGTGAAACTGGTGCCCGTGCGTGCCAGCCTGTCGATATTTGGAGTCTGAATATATTCGTTGCCATAGCATGCAAGATCGCCGTAGCCCATGTCATCGGCCAAGATGAAGATGATGTTCGGGCGCTCTGGCGTAGCATTCTGCTTTTGTTTGTCTGCGGTCTTTGCATCGACCGACTGCGACATCAACGCACTCGCAGTCAGCAACAGATTTCTAAACCGATTTGAAAGTATCATATCTGTTTTTAAGTCAATATACTATTTGAGCGGCAAAGGTATGAAAAACTTTGCCGCTCATCAATACCACATCTATGGTATTACTTGTTTTTTAATACAAATCGTTCTGCTGCCAGTTTGGATTCAACTGAATCTGGCTGTAAGGAATCGGGAAGAGTACGGCAGTCTGCTGACCGCTCCACTTCCATTTGACGGGAGTGCCGCTGACACTCTGCTCGTTCTCCACGGTCAGACCGTTGTCAGAGACCTGCAGCGTAGCCGACAAACCCTGTGTACGGTGGGCAAAGTGCGCCTCCATTACCGATGTTATGCGGCCTGTGCGAACCAAGTCGAACCATCGGTGTCCTTCGAAATTAAGTTCAAGCAATCGCTCGTTCTCTATTGCCAGAGCCAACTGTTCTGTGCCGGCAACATCTGCCACACCTGCTCTGCGGCGCACCTGATTAAGATATGCGAGAGCCTCATCGGCACGACCTGTCGAATTCAAGACTTCGGCATACTCAAGCAAGACATCAGCATAGCGGAAGATGATGTTGTCATTGCTGCTTCGGTCTGTCGTCAGCCCCTGATTGGCAAAATCGTAATACTTCAGCGTGATGGGCATATAGGCATAGCCTTCGGGAGTGGTATCGACCTCGTCAGTCTGGCGTGAGAGAGAGCCGTTGTCGTAGATGCCGTTGTAACTCAGTTGCTGATAACGTTTGTCGGCCTTGTCGGCACGCAGGGCATTGAAAAGTTCCCATGTCATCAGCAAAGTGCTGTTGCCAACCGATGTCTTGATGGTAGAAGCCGTTCCGTCGGGATAGACATAACTTGGCTGACTCTGTGGCACTCCGGCCGGAATGGTTGCCTTCATCAGCGGATTGTTTATCACCGTTGAACCGTTATTGAACTGTGCGGCAAAAATCACTTCCTTGCCTATCGCATTGTCCGATGCGTAGATTTGCGAAGGGTCGTCCTCCAATCCTAGCAAATCAGGATTAGCCTGAGAAAAGTCTATGATGCGTTTCAGAGCCGACTCGGCACCGCTATATTCGCCTTGCGTTAGCAGAGCCTTGCCTTGGAGAGCCAATGCTGCTATGCTTGTTGCACGTCCGGTTTCCGAAGCATTCTTTATCTGCTGCGGCAACAGTTCCACAGCCCTCGCCACATCGGCATCAATCTGTGCATAGACCTTATCTACCGGACTGCGGTCGTAATCGTAGAGCGACGCGTAGTTGGTCACAACCGATGTGGTAAGCGGCACGGCACCGAAGAGTCTTACCAGATTAAAGTAGGCATAGGCTCTGAAGAAGAGAGCCTCGCCCTCGTATCGGCTGCGGTTCTGCTCGCTCACCTGACTGAGATGCTCCAGCACATTGTTTGAGCGGTTTATTATCTTGTAACTGTCGCTCCACACTTCATCCGTAAGACCAAGCGTTGCATTCCATGTCGAAAGATTAAGCGATATGTGGTCGTTCGAATTGTTCTTCTGCCAGTCGTATGCCTCGTCGGTGGCCAGACTATTGATGTAAATGAGATTCTGGCTCACTGTGCGCAAGTAATAATAGTTGTCGAGAAGTACGTTCTGCACCTCCTCATCGTTTGTAAGATAAGTCTCAATCTGCATCGAATCTGTCGGAAACAGATTGAAGTTGTCGTTTCCGCACGATGCCGCCATTAAGCCTGTGGCTACGGCAATGGATGCGCAGAGCGATTTATTTATTATCCTGTTCATATATATTTGTCCTCCTTTGTTTAAAAGTTTAGATTAAGTCCGAAAGTGATGACGCGCGATGGCGGATAACTTCCGAAGTCAACACCGTTGTTTGTGGCTGAGTTGCCCTTATAGTTGGCCTCGACAGAATAGCCCGAATAGTTGTCGAATGTCCAAAGATTCTGCACGTTTACACTTGCTCTCAAACTGTTGATGCCGATGAAACCGCTCCACTTCCGAGGCAGAGTATAGCCCAGCGACAGGCTGCGGATGCGCAGGAAACTTGCAGAATAGAGGTAGCGGGTACTTGGACCGATATTTGTGCCAAGGTTGTTTGTTCCGGCAACATGCGACAGACCGTTTCCCGGATTATCGGCCGAACGCCAGCGGTTCAGACCAGACTCTGCCAGCACATTATCGTCCCAGCGGTTCAGGGTATAGGCGCGTGCTGCTGCATTGATAACTTTTCCGCCTACCTGTCCGTCTATGGTCAGAGACAAATCTATGTTCTTATACTGCACGTTGTTACTCCATCCATAAGTAAAATCAGGCTGATAGTTTCCAACAAGTTGATAGTCGTCGGTATTGATGACGCCGTCATCGTTCACATCCTCAAAAATCAAGTCGCCGATGCCCTGAGAGCCATTCTTTGCATAAGTGTTGAGGTCTTCCTCGGTATTGAAAGTTCCGATAACCTTCAGCATGTACATATCGCCCATCGGACGGCCTACATAGTTACGAATCACATTTGCCCACTTGGTTCCGGCCTTCTCGCTGCTCAACTGCTTCTGATTATCGGCCAGCGACAGAATTTTGTTGTTGTTCTTCGACCAGTTTATCTGTGTATGCCACTTCCAGTCCTTGCTGTCGATAATCTTCACGCCAAGCGAAATTTCCGCTCCTTTATTCTCAACCTCGCCGGCATTCATATTTATGCTGCCAGAGATTCCGTTGAAATTAGGAATCGCAGCCTTCATCACTACATCGCTACGGCGCTGATACCAGTCGAACGTAAGCGTTACGCGCTTCAGCACTTCAAAGTCGAGGCCTAAGTCTGCCTGTCGGTTTTTCTCCCAGCCCAGTTGAGTGTTCGAATATCCGGCAGGATAGTACGACGGCAAGGTTGTTGTGCCAAACACCACCTGATGGTTTGAGGCAAGCGATGAAATCCACGCATAATTATTGCCAATCTGGTCATTACCCGTCACGCCATAACTTGCGCGCACTTTCAGGGCATTGAGCCATTCAACATCTTTCAGAAAGCGTTCCTGCTTGGCGTTCCATGCACCCGAAACGGAGTAGAACCAGCCTGCCCTCTTGTCAGGACCGAACTTGCTTGAACGGTCGCGGCGGATAGATGCCGACAGATTGTAACGGCCGTCATAGTCGTAAATAAGACGGCTGAAAATGGCATCGAACGAATATTCTGAATTTGAAGACGAGCCTGTCCAAAGAGTTGCGCCGTTCACATTGGTTATATTGGTATTGCCGTATGCCACCGGATTGCTCGAATCGGTACGGTCGTCCTGACGCACGCTGAAGCCGCTGTTGTGCTCCAAGTCGTATCCGGCCACCACGTTGAAGTGATGCTTGCCGTCAATCTGGAAGTTATAGTTTGCCGTTGTCGACCAGTAGATGTTGTATCCATAGCCGGCAATACGGTAGGCATCAATTGAGTTAAGATCGGGAGTTGACTTGTTGCCTATCAGATTGCTGCCCAAGAGATAAGCCGACTGATAATAGTCGTGTCGCGAAGAATTGGTTGTAAGGTTTACCGTTGAGCGCACCGACAATCCCTCCAATGGCTCAACCTGCAGATATGCGCTGGTAAGCGTGCGGAATCCTTTCGTGTCATCGTTGTTCTCCAGAAGATTTGACACAGGATTGTATATCTTGTTGTTCAATCCATAGTCTGGCTGACCATCTTTGCCGCTATAGTGCTGAGCCACCTGCGTATAATCGCCGTTAGGCTGATATACAGGCAATATCGGCGCGTATGTGAGAGCCTCGGCAATGATTCCCGAAACGTTCTCGGTATTTCCGCCCGAAGGCTGCTGCGAGCGACGGCTTGTATAACTTGACGAGAAAGACGCACCTATCTTGACATAGTTGCTAAGACGGGCCTCGAAGCCTCCCTTCAGATTAACACGCTTATAGAAAGAATTAAGCAGAATACCGTCCTCATCCTGATAATTGGCCGAGAAATTGTACTTCACAACCTCCGTGCCACCGCTAACCGAGGCATTGACTCTGAAATTAGAGGCATTGCGGAAAATTGCCTTCTGCCAGTCGGTATCGGGATAGTTGCCACTATCGCGCAGTTTTATCAAATCGGGATAGTTGCCGATGGTTCCGTTGTTGGTACGCGCCTCAATAACCATATCGAGAAATTCAGAGGCATTAAGCACATCGACATAGCGTTCTACCTGACTGATACCAAACTGAGTAGAAAGTTGTACGCGTGGCTTGCCCAGTCTGCCCTGCTTTGTAGTAACGATTATGACACCGTTTCCTGCCTTCGAACCATATATGGCCGACGAAGCAGCATCCTTCAAAATCTGGATATTCTCGATATCGTTCTGATTCAGGCTGTTGAACAATTCGCTGTCGGTGGTAGGATAGCCATCAATAACATATAGCGGATCATTGCCGCTGTTGATAGAGCCTGCTCCACGAATACGGATGGCAGGTGCAGTTCCGGGGGCACCGCTAACCTGTTGCAGCGAGATGCCCGATGACAATCCGGCAAGAGCCTGCGTAAGGGTTGAGGTTGGCAGACTTACAATCTGGTCGCCGTTAACAGAACTGATGGCTGTAGAAATGTCACCGCGACGCTGTGTGCCATAGCCTATCACCACCACCTCGTCGGTGAAATGGCTTATTTCTTCCAAACGTACTTCTACCGACTCTGCATTGTCGTAGACTTCAACATCGAGGTCACGATAGCCCACGTAATCGAAATGAAGCGTCAATGGAAAATTCTTCTGTACCGACAGACTGAACTTTCCGTCAAGATCGGTTGCTGCTCCCTGCGTATCATTCTTAACGGTGACCGAAGCACCAATCAGCGGGTCGCCCGTTATGGCATCGACCACGCGACCTTTTATTTCCTTTTGGGCATAGGCCGCGACTGTTGTAAGCAAAAGGGCTGCCTGCAACAATAAATGTTTCAATAAAATCCTCATAAAAAAACAATCTTTTTAAAATAATTCAATTTATTAGTTTGTACAATTCTTTTTGTTTGTAATATTGTGTAGTTAATGCTTGCTTTACGCTTATCAAATAGGGGGAGATTTGTGTTATCCAGAATGATCGGTCCCTGCTCGACTTTCACTCAAGAAGCAAGACGGAACTGATCATAACTGGAAATACACATTACAGACAATAAAGTCGAATAACAACGAGACTGAAAAGGACTTTATCAGCCTCGTTGTTACTATAAAACATATAGACGGAGTTTCTTGTTTTTTACCATCTGAAATGTGGCCACTCCGAAGGATAAGGGTTCTTTACGTTGTTCTTCTTTGCCCAGTCTTCGAACTTCTTCTTGAGCGATGCCACAATTTCGGGATGCTCGGCAGCCACGTTGTAGTTTTCGGCGCGGTCGTTCTCTATGTCGTACAGTTCGTCGCCAAGTTTAGGGTCGGCATGAACATACTTCCACTTGCCTTCGCGCACCGCCTGATTGCCTGCCCACTCCCAGAAGAGAGGCGCACCGCGGTTTACAACATCGGACTTTCCTGTAAGAACAGACACAAGGCTCTTTCCTGCCAGCGGAAGAATGGCGTTTCCGTTCTGCTTCTTCGGATATTTAGCCTTTGCAAGTTCGTAGAATGTTGGGGCTACGTCGATGATGTGACCAATGCCATCGACAATTCTGCCGCCCTTAATCTGCGAAGGATACCAAGCAATGAACGGTGCAGAGATTCCGCCCTCGTAAGGCGTTGACTTATAGTTGCGGAATGGCGAATCGCCAGCCTGCGACCAGTTACTGTTCTGTGTATGATAAGAACCCGGAGTTCCAACCTCGCCAGTTGCTATCTGACCGCCCAGACCGCGTTCTGCGCCACCCTGCGCTCCATTGTCGGAAATAAAGAAGATGATTGTGTTCTGGTCGCGACCAACCTCCTTTAGTTTTGCAAGCACACGACCGATTTCTTGGTCTACTCTATCCACCATCGCTGCATAAACTTCCTGACGCTTTGCCCAGAATGCCTTTTCGATGACAGACAGTTTATTCCACGGATTTACGAGGTCGTCGTGCTTTGTAAGTTCCTGATTTGCACTAACAACGCCTATTTTCTTGGCATTCTCGTAACGAAGGGTACGGAGCGAATCCCATCCGCCATCATAAACGCCTTTGTACTTTGCGATATCCTCTGGCAAAGCCTGAAGTGGCCAATGAGGAGCATTGAACGCCAGATAGAGGAAGAACGGATTGTCGCTCTTGGCTGCATCGCCAATGAACTCTACGGCATGATTGCCTATTTCCTGAGTAAGATACTTGCCCTGCTCAAGTTTGTAAGGCTGCCCGTCCTTGAAGAGTTTAACATCGCGGAAGCCTCTGCTGCGCTCGTTCTTATCGGTTTTAGCACCCTGCGGAGGAGCATAATAAAGGCTCGCACCGCCAAGGAATCCGAAGAAATGGTCGAAACCGCGCTCCCACGGGCGCTGACCTTCGTGCGCTCCTACATGCCACTTGCCCGAAAGCAATGTTGTGTAGCCGGCATTGTGAAGAACCTCGCCAAAGGTTGCCACGTCGCTGCGCAAGTGATCGCCGTAATGAGGGTCGCCCAAATCGCGCTCAAAGAAACCCATTCCGGCATTATGCTGAAACTGACCTGTGATGAGCGATGCACGCGTTGGCGCACTTATCGAGTTGTTGTAAAACTGACGGAAGCGGACACCCTCGCTCGCAAGTCTGTCGAGGTTAGGAGTCTGAATATCCGATGCTCCGTAACAACCAAGGTCTGAAAATCCAAGGTCGTCGACCATGATGAATATAATGTTTGGACGGGTGTCCTTCTGTGCTGCGGCCTGAGCATTGGCAACGCTTTGCGAAGCCAGAGGAAACATACTAGCCGCAAAAGTTGCAAATTTGGCGGTTTGGACATTTATAACTTTTCCCATTTTGTATTGATTTTTTAGGGTTCGATAATATTAAATCCATAATTAGCTTGCTCCAGCAATGAAAGCAGAGTTTTAATTGCAGTATCATCACCTGTCAGGCTGATTTTACCATTATTCTGCAAATCGTCCAGCGTAGTCAGCTTAGAGAAAAGGTCGTAAAGTGATTTTTTATCGGTCTTTATCGTTCCCTGAGCTTTTTTCAACTGATAGTCAGGACGGTTTGTAAGAGCTCCGTTCTTTAGGATAAGAGCAATTTTTTCGTCTGTATCTGTAATCTCTATGTTGAGATTGATATCCTGACTGTCATTCTTATATCCGTTGATACGTGTGGCTATTACATCGAAAAACAAAGTTGGAGTAATCGTAAGATTGCTTCGTCCCCCTCTACCACCAAACTGCAGACTATTCTTTTCTGATTTTTCAAGCAACTCTTTAGCTCCTGTCAGATAGAAATTACGATAAGGCGCACTCTCTGCCTGATATGCTAACTGTGAATATGTTTTGGCAAGGAGCTGTCGCGCCTCCTTATTTGTCGGCTCGGCAAACACCAGCTTGTTGAGCAGCGATGCGGCCCATCGATAATTACCATTCTTATATGCCTTATTGGCTATCTTCAGAACTGCACCGGCACCGCCAATGGCCTCAACATAGTTTTTACCCTCAACTTCAGGCTCCAGCGGGTCAAGGTTTACCGGATTGCCATCATAGAAGCCGAAATAGAGTTCATACTGCGAACGAGCGTTGAAGGATGCAGAACCATAATATTCGCGGTCGGCCGTATAGTTACTGATTGCCAAAGGAAGTTTGATACGGTTAGAAATCTCGTTTGGAGTGAATCCCTGATTTGCAAGATAGAGCGTGTGGTCGTGGATGAAACGGTACAGGTCGCGCTGTTTTTCCCACAGCTCAATCACCTTGTCATTACCCCAGACTGGCCAGTGATGCGAGCCGAGAGATACATCCACTTTATCACCATACTCCAACAACACATTATCTATGTATTTGCTCCAGGCCAAACCATTACGGATTTTAGCACCTCGTGGTGTCAGCAAGTTGTGAAGAGTATGGTTTATATCCTCGGCTTGCTGCAATGCCTTGTACTGTGGTATGTATATCAACATCTCTGACGGAGCCTCAGAATTAAGAGCCAAATGGAATTCCAGCTGAAGTCCGTCTATAGTCAATGTCTCATGGTCTTTTGTAACCTCATACGTTGCAGGCAACAAAGCAGAGCCTGCAGCATTGATATGAAGTCCGTTTCCCAGTCCGGCTCCCACAGTTCCTCGTTCATCTCTCTTCAATGATCCTCCGAACATATAGCTTGCGCGGCGGCCCATAGGAATACCAGCAAGTACATTCTCCTGAACAGAGTTAATAAAGAAGTCTTTAGGCGCAATGATAGGTATACTGTCGCCTTTGTTGACTACATGTTTCAGTATTCCGTTAATACCACCGTAGTGGTCACCATGTGAATGAGTGATTATAATGGCACGGACAGGAAAGTCACCGACATGCTTCTTAACCAGTTCAAAACCGGCAGCAGTGCCATGTTCGTTTGTTCCGGCATCTATTACAATATAGCCGTTATCCGTACGTACAAATGTGACATTGGCTAAATCATAGCCCCTCACCTGCCAAATCTTGCCGGGAACCACCTCAAAAAGGCCATGAATACTATTCAGCTGCGACTGTCGCCAAAGAGCGGGATTGACTGTAGCTGGCGCTTCCTTGTTGAGAAAATCCCATGAATCGAGAGTAATAAGGTCGCGACCATTTACTTTCGGATTTGTCTTTTCATCATAGCGGGCGATGAAACCGCGGTTGGCATTCTCGAAATCTTCACGGCCGAAAGTGGCTACCACCTTGGCTATCGAATCGTTGAAAGCACGAGTGTAGCTAGATGCCTCGGTCTGCGAGCTAAACGGCTGGGATTTTAATTGTTGCGCCGTGGCCTGTAGCGAAGCGGCTATTGCAATAGATAAGATTATATTTTTTTTCATGTAAGTGCACATTTAAATAATTTTACTTTTAGTAATTCTCCCAATCAGGATTCTGCTTGAGATTTGGATTCAAATCCAATTCACGCTGTGGTATAGGGAGATGTATGTGACGTGGAGCTGCAGCACTCTTGCCTGCGGCCTGTACTTTCTGAACGAAATATTCGGCCCCACGGCGTGAAAGATCGAACCAACGGTTATATTCGTAGGCAAACTCCTTGCGACGCTCTTCAAACACAAATTCACGAAATTCATCTTTCGTTGCATTTGGAGCTTCATCCTGCAAAAGAGTTATTCCGGCACGGCTGCGCACACGATCGATGGCGGCGTATGCCTCGGTGGTCGGACCGTTAAGTTCGTTCAGAGCCTCGGCATAGATCAACAACACCTCAGAAAAACGAATAACAGGGATATTGCGAGATGAGTTATTCTGGCTACCGACACTACTTGGATCGTAATATTTATTCAAGTGCGGTTCTGACAGTTTGTACAGTTGGCCATTTGTCGGGCTAACCATTTCGGTGACGAAGGTAACAGGCAGGCGCTTGTCATTTTTTGCAAAACTCTCATAGAGATTACTGTTTACATTGTAAGCATCGTAATGCTGTCCGTTGACACCAGGCACCTCAAATGTAGCTTCAGATGTTGCCAACATATGGTTCAGTCCAGTAGAATACCCCTTGAACTGGATTGAGAAAATATGTTCCTTACCATTTTTGGTAGCGGCATCAAAAACATCATTATAGTCTTCGAAGAGTTCATACCATTGAGAGTCGATGATTTCTTTCGCCTTATCAGCAGCCAGTTGCCACTGATTTCGCGTTAGATATACTTTTGCCAAAATTGCCTTCGCAGAACCTGCAGTAGCACGGCCAGCCTCACTTGATGCATAATCTGATGGCTTTGGCAGATTTTCTGCATCCTTCAAGTCTTTGATTATCTGTTCATACACCTCATCTTCTGAAGCCTGACTGACGTTGAGTGTCTCAGAGTTCAGAGTTGTTGTCTCATGCAACTGCAAAGGAACGTACTTGAACCATCTCACTAAGTTAAAATAAGCAAGAGCACGGAGAAACTTCGCTTCGTTAATATATTGTTCGCGCTTAGCAGGAGCTATGTTTCCATCAGGAATCAGGGCGATACGGTCAATAGCGATGTTTGCATAGTTAATTAACTGGTAGTGATCCTGCCAAATGGACTGCATACGGTCGTTTGAAGCATCGTGTGCCAAGCGCGACAAAGCCTGAACATTGGCATTGAAGGCACGAGGACCTGCAATAAAGTCATCGGTCGTGGTTTCGGTGGCCAATTGTATGCCGCGGTTATACATTGACTGTCCGTCATTTCCGCGCACCAGTCCTGCGTATATAGCATAAACCGCAGTCTGGGCATCGCTTTCGTTTTTGTAGAACTGGTCAGAGACCTGGGTTGATTGCGGATCTTCCTCAAGTGATGTGCAGGATGATGCCAAGAGCAAGGCAGCAGCAACAAAGATATATTTGAACTGAAAATTTGTCTTCATCTTGTCTACAGTTTAAAAATTAATGTTTACACCAAAGTTGAATGTTTTTGCCGAAGGATATGCACCAGAATCTGTGCCGGCCGTAATAGAGTTGCCGACTGAAGTAACCTCTGGATCATAGCCAGAATATCCTGTTAAAGTGAGCAGATTGCTAGCTGTTGCATATAGGCGCAGACCTGAAATGCCAATTTTGTTGACAATGGCATTAGGGAAGGTATAGCCAAGGGTAATATTCTTCAGACGCACATAGGTGCCATCTTCAACAAACTCAGTAGAGAATACTGCAGCCGGATCAGAATATTTTGCTCGTGAAACAGTCTGACTTGGATTGCCTTCTGTCCAGCGGTCTGCAGCATCCTTAATGGCATTCTGAGCACCAGTAAAGAGCGACAGTCTTACCTTATTTATATTGGCAATATCATTACCTACAGATCCGTTAATGAAGAAGCTCAAATCGAAGTTCTTGTAAGTAAACTTATTGTTAAGTCCAAAACTAAAATCTGGCTCAGCATTACCGATTGAAGCCCTGTCTTCGGCATTGGTGAATTTTCCGTCCTCATTGATATCACGGTAAATACGGTCACCAGGGATGGCCGACTGATTGTAAGTATAAGCACCTTTCGTTGACTCCTCACCAGATTGGAGTACTCCATCGTAAATAGCACCATAGAATGTTCCGAGAGGCTCTCCTTCCTTTATAATATAGCTGCTATAATAATCGCCGGTGATGTAGGCAGAAGAACTTCCACCGAGATTTACCACCTTGTTGCGATTGAGCGAGAGATTACCTGAAGCATCCCACTTCAGTTTGCCATCAAGGATGCGGGCATTAACCGCAAACTCAAAACCTTGGTTAAGCACAGAACCAAAGTTCTGCAATGAGGTGCTGTAACCAGATGTGTACGGAATAGACACTTGGAGAAGCAAATCCTTTGTTTTCTTGTGATAATAGTCAAGTGTAACATTCAGGCGATTGTTAAAGAATCCGAAATCCAAACCGGCATCAAACTGATATGTGGTTTCCCATCCTAGTTCATCATTGGCGATGCTGGTTGGGTAGAATCCAACCACTACCTGATCGGCAAATGTATAATAGCGTGTTGACAACGTTGAGAGTGACTGATAATTACCTATTTCCTGATTACCGGTAACACCATAGCTGAGACGCGCCTTCAAGTCGCTGACAATCTTTGTGTATGGTTTGAAGAACTTCTCATTGCCAACATTCCAAGAATAGCCTACAGATGGGAATGTTCCCCACTTACGGTTCTTTCCAAAACGTGAACTGCCATCGCGACGTAAACTTAAAGTCAAACCGTGGCGGTCAGCATAGTTGTAGTTTACGCGTCCGATATAAGAGATTAACGAATGGCTTGCCGCATTTGATGATGGCTGAGAAGTGACAGAGCCACTGCCCAAATTATTATATGTCAAAGCATCTGTTACGAAATCTCTGGCACCAGCGCTAAACGATTCGGTATTAGTCTCTTGCTGAGTCAAACCAATGAGAAAATCCAAGTGATGCACTTTCTTCAGCGAAACCGCATAAGTTAGTGTATTCTCGTTAAGCCATGAACTTATATCCGTCTGTCGAAGGCTGGCTGTACCATTGCTTCCTACACCTTCGTAAAGATATGAAGGAATATAGCTATACGACTTGCTGGCTGTTACGTCTGTTCCAGCCAATACCTTCAGCTTTAGATTTTTAATAAACTCGTATTCCCCAAAAGCCGTACCGAGCAATCGATAGTTGCGCTGCTTGTTTGTTTGTTCATTAATTGAGGCTATCGGATTTGAAAGCGACAAGTTGAACGGATTCTGGAACGTATAGTTTCCATTCTCATCATATATAGTAGCTGTGGCAGGTGTCTGAATCAATGCAAATGTTGCATCTGATGGGCCCGACTTAGTATTGGTCTTACTTGCTGTAACATTAAGACCGACATTAAGTTTTTTCGAAATTTTGCTATCCCAATTGAAACGTCCACTAAAACGGTCGAAACCTGTATTAATAAGGATACCGTCCTGTTTGTAAAAGTTTCCAGAAACAACATAGCGTGTTTTCTCAGAACCACCGGAAACAGAAACTTGGTGATTGGTTATCAATGCACTTCTATAACCGGCATCCTGCCAGTCTGTGCCTTCGCCGATGGCATCAATTTCTTCTTGTGAAAGATACTGGTACTTGCCACCCTCAGGCTTGCCGTCGTAGAGAGCCTCGTTATACAATTCTGCAAATTCGCGGCCGTTAAGCACATCATATTTTTTGCGCAAAGTCTGCCAACCAATGCTTCCGTCATAAGAAACTTTTGTTTTTTCGTTAGTCTTTGCTCGCTTTGTCTTGATGATGATAACACCGTTAGCACCGCGCGATCCGTAAATGGCTGTAGCTGATGCATCTTTCAACACTGTGATTGATTCGATATCGCCAGGATTGATGGCAGAAAGCGGGTCGTTAGTTCCAGAAAGACGGTCATTGTAGATTGGGAAGTCATCAATGACATAAAGCGGTTCATTCCCACCTTCCACCGAACTTCCTCCACGGATTCGAAGACTGACGCCTGCACCTGGCTGTCCACTGGTTGGCGTAGCCTGAAGACCTGGGGTTGAGCCATCGAGCAAGCTGTTGAATGATGCTCCTGTTCCCTTAGTAATTTCTGAAACATTGACAGATGTTACAGATCCGGATAGAGAACTACGCTTCTGTTGTCCGTATCCCACAACCACGACTTCGTCAATCAGACGGAAGTTTTCGCGAAGCTGGATATCTATCGGATCGGAATTATCGTACACATCCACGTCAAGACCGCGGTATCCCACAAACTCGATGTGCAGCGCAAGCGGAAATTCTTTTTTTGTAGATAATGTGAACTTGCCTTCAAGATCGGTAGATGCGCCCTCTGCCTCCTTGTCGGTCTTTACTATAACGTATGCTCCAATGAGCGGGTCGCCCGATACGGCATCGGTTACGCGACCGGTAATAACATTCTGTGCTGTAGCCGATGCTACGGTTACAAGCATAAAAAGGGCTTGCAACAGTATTTGCTGCAGTGTTTTCTTCATATAAACAATCTTTAAAAACTTATTCTATCCGTAAAAATCTTCTGGAAAAAATTCTCTCTTACAGAACTTTATTTCTGTGCAGTAAGAAGTTTCTTAGTTAGTTTGCCCGTTTCGGCAGCGAGTTGCTTGTCGTCTATGTTAAGAAATCCGAACTCGTGGTTGTAATCCTTTCCAACGGTTACAACCCATGTAAGAAAGCCGTTCAGAATCTCATCGTCGGTGGTACCTACACTCAAGCCGATAGACTGTACAGGTATTCCGTCAACACTCTCGCTTTCGAGCAAGGCAATGAGTCCGTCAACGGTTGTCTCGTCGTTAAGAATCTGTGCCTGCTGCTTCTTTACGTCGAGCGGAATAATTGAGACATCGCTCTTTAGTTTGCGGCTACCAAGGTCGTAGAGGTTGTAGAGGGCATTGAACGAGATGCCTTCCTTGTCGCGGTTGATGGCTGTGGTTAGAAATACGTCATCGCCCGAAATCTTCTTGCCGTTGAGGTTGGCAACGCTCTGCCCGAAATAAGAAGCAAAGGCGTTTGAAAGGCAATGGGCATGGCTGCACGAGTAGGCAACGAGTCCGTGTTTGTGCTTCTCTTCCAGACTCTCCTCAATATCGTCTGAGACGAAGAACAGTTCGCGCAACTTCTTCTTTGAAAGTTTATGATGTGCGAAATACTGAGCCGCCTCGCCCTGACGTGCCGTAACTGGCAGAATGGCATACTGGCCGAACCAGATGGTGTGGTCGTCGTTATCGTCTTTGAAAACGGAGAAGTTTATATCAGCCTTTGTGCCCGGAGCAGCAACAACAATATGCATTCGTGAATCTACCTTGTTATATTCTGTAATCCACTTCTCTACCAGCCCCTTTGCAAAGCGCGGAGCCCTGATAGAATATATGCCTTCGCTTACCTGTTGCGCCCACACGCTTGTTGTTGTCAGCAGTATTAGTGCCACAAGGGTTAATAGATTTGAATTCTTCATCATATTACACTGTATTTATTAAACTTTAAATCACAGTGCAAAAGTACGGTGTTTGTGCAAGTCTCACAATCTCATTATGTTGGCATTTTAAATACCATGAATGTGGTATGTTTTTCGGCTTTTCGTAATATGATTTGGCTATCTGCTGCCCAAACGAGACACGAATCCGAATATAAATTCAGAATTTATAGATAATTCAGAATTCATAATGAAGATGGAAGAAAACGGTTATGACGAAATTTGCCACACCATTCAACCGATTTAACCGCTCGAACTTTGTTCGCTTGCTACCGAATGGACGCAAGAATTCCCACCGCTGAAAAAATCCGTAACGCACAAGTACCGCATCCTTACATAACATCTTGTCGCTGAGCGACAATGCGAGTTGCAAACTCGCGTTTATTGATGCTGCCGAATTGCAAATTCGGCAGAACCAAGGAGGGGGCTTGTTGCTAATCTTTTACATCCTCGAAGATGTGAAGTCTGTCGCCATTGTCGTGAACACAGATATACCCTGTATCAAAGAACTGTACGGCATAATGGTTTGTAATGCCATATCCTTTGCTTCTTTCTTTTGGGGTGAACATTCTGGTTGAAAACTCTATTTGTTTCGTCTCCGTATTGAATATAAAGAAACATGTTGGAGTGTCGTCTTCTTCCATAATACATAAATATATCAAATATTTAGCATACGGATTATTTGCCAAAAGATAATGAACTTTTTCGTCTATATCTTTTTCAAATATTTCCTTTGGATAATATTTGTCTACTATATTTAATGTTCCAGAATCAATTACCGAAACACAACCATACACATTCATAACCTGTCCGTTTTCCTGATTCAAGAAAACTTCATTTACATGCAAAACGCAATGCTCGTGGTTGGTATCTTCCTTAGACTTTGAAAATGCCTTGAGAAGTTCGCCTGTGTTTACATCAATGGCAAGGAGGATATCATGCCAATCGACACTTGATTTTACCCAAAGTTTACCACCACAGACACCTTCAAGTACAAAGCCAAGATCTATAGTTACATTAAAGTCTGGCTCGTAGTTATGCTGCCACAAAATGCTGCCGTCCCAGTCGTAGCGTGTAATGATATTGTCTCCGTTTGAGAAAATCATATCATTGAATACAAAACGAAGACCAAGATAATCTTCTTTAAAAATCACCTTGCCTGTTTCTATATCTACAAGATTATTATAGTCATTGTAGTTCACCCCATCACGCATGTATGTGTTCAAATAACGTTTGTTTGTATTGCCGGTCATAGACAATGTTTTCTTCACTATATTAAGAAGTTCACCATCTTTTGTATACAACATAGCATCATACAAGCTAGCACCATCATCAACCTGAACGACAACTTTGTCGTCATAACTTCGAATATAACCAGCCCTCCTTATCGGAATTTCCTTGCCACTGATATAGAGAATAGAATTATCGTCCTTATCGGTAGTGGCATACACTCCATATCTGGCATCAAAACTGTAAAAATGCCTTACGGTTTTTACAACTTTCGTTTCTTTCCACATAGTCTTATCTTTAATCTGTTGTCTCGTCAAAGCACTCAAAATTCAAAAAGAATCGACAATAGACACAGCAATTTTGAATTTATCATAGTTAATTTCCGTTTGCAAAAATATGGATTATTTGTCAATTATGAATTGTTAATTCCGGATTTGTCAACTCCCATTGATAAAATTCCATCCTCTTCAACTCTTGGATTTTCAACTTTCCCATAACCTACATTGGACGAACCTTTCGTCTTGCTATCCCCTTACTATCCCCTTACTATCCCCTTACTATCCCCTTGCTACCCCCTTACTACCCCCTTACTATCGACTTACTTCACTTCACCATAACTACCCATCACCTAATCTGACTATACCCTACATATAGATAACATATAGCTAACATATAGATGACATACAGATAACATATAGATGACATACAGATAACATATAGCTTACATATACCCTACATATACCTTCCCTATACCTTGCATATACTCTGCATATACCTTGGACGTACCTTGCTACTAGCATATACTAAACGGACAATTTCTGGCGAAATTGTCCGTTATAAATCCTTAGCAGTGAATTATGAATTCTGAATTTTGAATTATTCATTGTCAATTGTCAACTGTGAATTGTCAATTCTGAATTCCAGCCTTTTTCAATTTTCTCTAAGTTTCAACTCTCTTTTTCTAATTCACAGCGCGAAAAAAAGCGAGGCAAACAAATCACTTTGTCCGCCTCGCAAAATCAAGTATAAGTTATTTCAATTTTCAGAGTCTTACCTCAGGAACCACCTGTCCGTCGAGTAGACTGATGGTGCGCTGTGCATATCCGGCATCGCGCTCAGAGTGCGTAACCATAACGATGGTTGTTCCCTCTTGGTTAAGTTCGGTAAGGAGCTGCATAACCTCCAGTCCGTTCTTTGAGTCGAGGTTACCCGTTGGCTCATCGGCAAGAATCAGTTTTGGGTTCATAACCACTGCACGGGCAATGGCAACGCGTTGCTGCTGTCCGCCCGACAGTTGCTGCGGAAAATGATGTGCACGGTGACTTATAGCCATTCGGCGCAACACCTCGTCGACACGCTGCTTGCGCTCTTTCTTTGGAACGCCGAGATAAGTGAGCGGAAGCTCCACGTTCTCCTCAACGTTAAGTTCGTCTATAAGATTGAAGCTCTGGAAGATGAAGCCTATCTGACCTTTTCTGACCTTGGTGCGCTGGCTCTCTTTTAGCGAGCCTACCTCCTGACCGTCGAGCAGATACTGTCCGCTGGTAGGATTGTCGAGCAACCCGAGGATATTAAGCAATGTTGACTTTCCACAGCCCGAAGGCCCCATGATTGCAACAAACTCGCCTTTCTTAACTTCGAGCGATACGCCGCCCAACGCTACGGTTTCCACCTCTTCTGTGCGGAAAACCTTCTGAATGTTTTCTAACTGTATCATAAGATTATTCGATTATTTTACAAATTATTATTTCACTATTTATTCGTTCTTGAGATAATCAACAGGATTGCCAACTGCCACACGATAGCAGCCTATGCAAACCACCGAGAGGATAACCGCCACTACTGCCAGAGCGCAGAGCACGAAGAGTATTGGCGACAGAACAGCCTTCTCGCAGAACTGCTCTAACCATAAGCACGACACATACCAGCCACCAACGGCACCGACAACAACAGCCGGCAAAGCCAAGCGCAGAATATCGCGGATAAAGAGCCGCAGCACGTCGACGATTTGGGCACCATTCACCTTGCGGACGGCAATCTCCTTCTGTCGGCGTGCCATCTCGCCAGCAAGATAACCAACAAGTCCAATAAGGGCGATAATCAACGCCACCAGCCCACCTATCATCACGGTACTGCGGAAACGCTGCGCATCGGTGTAGAGCTGCGTCATCAGCATGGTATATGGACGTATGGTTATATCGGGATTATCGGGAATGAGTTCGTGCAAGCGTTTGTTGGCGGCATCGAGCGCATCCATATCGTTGAAACGTACGGTGATATGGTGGGCGTGCTTCATACTACGGTCGTAGAAGCAGATGCTTGGACGAGTATCGGGATTAGTGATACTGCCTATGCGCGGATCGTCGAACACTCCAACGATGGTGTAAGGTCCGCTGTAAGACGTGCAGATGACCTGCTTGCCAACAGCCTGATCCCAGCCAGCCAGTTGCTTCATCTTCTCCTCAAACTTACGACTAACCATCGCCTCGCGCATGGTGTCGGTCTGCTCGGTAAACGTGCGACCGGCAATCACGGGGATGCCCATCACGTCGAAGTAGCCGTCGCCCACATCAAACAGGTCGGCAACATTCATGTACTCTTTGACATCGCCGGGCAGGAGGATATTATCGCCACTCTGTCTCTCGGGCAAGTAGGCATAAGATGTTGTAATTCCTTTAACACCCGACATTTTCTTGAGTTCGGAAACAACAAGTCGTGTCTGCGGCAGCGAGAGCTCACGGGTATCTAAATCTGCCAAGGTAGAATAGTCGTAACCGGGATTATCGTTCACCATAAGCTGATACTGGCGACCTACCACCAGCAACAGAACGAAAAGAAAAGTTGCCGAAGCAAACTGCAAGCCTAACAACATCATCTTCCACGAACGGTGAGAATGATTGTAATGCTTAAAGGCAGCGGTCATAGGAATGTGGGTGTAAGCCCAGCCCGGAATCACTCCTGTGATAATAAACACCACCAAACAGGTAAGGGCGATGAACCATATATTATTGCCTGTAGTAAGAATAACCAAGAGAGGCATACCTGTGAGTTCATTGATGGTATCTTGGAAGATGAACAGCAATATGCCTGCCAGCACCAATGACAGCAGCAGATGAACAACACTCTCGACCATCACGCGACCGTAGATGTTATGAGCCTCAGCGCCATAGCAACGGTGCACAGCCATCTCGCGAGCCCTTAGACTGATGCCACCAACCACCAGCAACAGATAGTTCATAACGGCACAGCCAATAAGCACCACAGCCAGCAACGATACAATCCATATCATACGGCGTGTAGCATCGTCATGGGTGTGATCGTCTGCCAACGGGCGCAGAGAGTAGTCAAAATCAATACCTGCCTTTTTCAGTTCTTCTACAGGCAGATTGTCGTGTTTCATCTTCTGAATCTGCTGTTTCAGGTCGTCGGGGGTGATGCCTTTGGCAAGACGCACATAGCCCAAATAGCGGTCGTTACCCACCCAGTTTTCGCGACCATCCCAATTTACCTGCGGAAGTGTTGACATTGATACCAGTACCTCCAAGTCGTGAAGTCGGCTGTTAAGCGGAATATCCTCGTAGATGCCGCCTATTGTCAATGCCAAATTGCCACGTTTGTTGTAATAAACCTTCTTACCAACCACATCGCCACCCATTTTCTCTGCCATAGACTGAGGAATCATGCAGTAGTTAGACTGACTGAGTACCTTCTTTGGATTGCCTGCCAGAATACGGAAGGGAAACACATCGAAGAAGCAACTGTCGGCAAAGAAGAAATTGGTGCGAATGCGCTTGTCGTCTTCGGTAACCAGTGGCAAGTCCCAGCCAAAGCCCGTGTAACGCGTGGCTGCCTCAATCTGCGGGCAGTAGCGTTTCATACCGTGGGCAACAGCACCCGATACCTGTGCGAAATGCTGATACTCGCCATCGCGAATCACATCTTCGTAAACCACATAGATGCGGTTGCTCGTATCAAAGTACTTATCCCACGACTGCTCAAAACCAGCCTTTCCTATCAATACAATACCGGTAGCCAGACCAACTGCCAGACAAAGAATCTTTATCCAATTGTGCTGACCACGCTGATTGAGAGATTTTAATACGTTCATATTCGAAACTTTCTGTTAATCGTTTTTTATCAGTACCCCCACGGAAAGGAGTACCATGACGAATGGTGAGGCGCAGGCTGCCGCAAGCATCCACGGATTCAGCGGAATGCGACAACGTAGGTAATGCTGATATTCGCCATCGCTAACCACCTTCTCGTAAAGCACACAGACATGGTTGCTCGTACCAAGGAACTTATCCAACGATTGCTCAAAGCCTGTCTTGCCTATCCATGCAATACCAATAGCCAGACCTACCGCCAGACAAAGAATATTAATCCAGTTGTGCCGACCACGCTGATTGAGAGATTGTAACGCCTTCATAATTTGATA
Source organism: Bacteroides sp. Ga6A2 (assembly GCF_000702225.1). NCBI lineage: Bacteria > Pseudomonadati > Bacteroidota > Bacteroidia > Bacteroidales > Bacteroidaceae > Bacteroides > Bacteroides sp. Ga6A2. Next base: position 81,782 of record NZ_JNKX01000018.1, read on the forward strand.
TGTTTTTATTTATGCTGCAAGAATACGGTTATTTACCTATATCTGCAAACTTTTTGCATGAGCCTGAGGCTGTATGTCTAAACTTTATACAATTCTGTGTATGATTTTTTTACACTCGCCGTCTGTTACTCTGTCTTTATGCTCTCTACAGGGTTAGTGCGCACGGCTTTTACAATCTGTATTCCTACGGAGAGAACAGCCACTACGAGGGCGAACGTGCAGGTTGCCGCAAACATCCACGGACTAAGCGCAATGCGATAACTGAAGTTTGACAGCCAATCGTTCATGATGTACCACGACAGCGGAACGGCGATGACAAACGAGACAAGCAGCGGCGCGCAGAACGTGCGCAGCATAAGCAGCATTACCTCGTGCGATGTGCCGCCCATAATCTTGCGGATAGCAATCTCCTTCTGTCGCTGACGGATGAAGAAGAGCGACATGCCGATATAACCCAGGATAGAAATCACGATGGCGATGATGGTGAAGAGCGAGATGATCTTCAACGTGTTACGTTGGTCAGAGAAGGTCTCGGCCACACTCTCCTCGAGCGACTGCACATTCCACTCAAGATCAGCCTCAGGCACCCCTTGTTCCCTCATCATGTTGAGGAAAGCCGCCTTGGCTTGCTTGTCGCCATTGGTCTTCACCAAGTACGAAGGATAGTTGAACGAATCCTTGAATTGGATGACAAAAGGTTCTACACCGTTCAACACATTGGTACGATGAATATCGAAAAGCACACCTGCGATAGGCTTATTCCAGACAGTCTGTGTGGTGGTGTCCGTATATTCCATTTGGCGCATAGCTTCTTCCGTCAGATAGTAGCCGTCGCTGGTCTGTCCATAGTCTTTCTTTTTCTTAAGCCCATAAAGGTCGCAGGCCGTTTTGTCAAGGTCTAACAAGAAGAGGGTGATGGATTTATCGTTGCGCGTCACACTTGTCATGCTACAGCTACCAATAGGCAACGTGGTATTCTCGAACCTACCTATCTTCTCTACAAAAGGCATCTTCTCCAAAAGATTTCTCACAGTTTGATGTTTGCCATCGGGAGCGTTGATAACAAACAGATTCTCTGTGTTGTAGCCCAGCGGCGCATGAACGAGATGATTCAGTTGCAACCAGATGACAAGTGCCGATGTAAGCATCACCACGGTTACCACATTCTGCAGAATGATAAAAATCTTGCCCAACACCATCTTGGAGCGATAACGGAAACTGCCCTTGACAATGTCGATAGGTTGGAAGCGCGAGAGCTGCCACGAAGGCATGATGCCTGAGATGACGCCCACCAACAGGATGAAAGCGATGCAGACACTGACGGTACCCAGACTGATGTCACCATAGAGGTCGATCTTGCCCTTGAACAATTCTACAGCATCATCCTGGAAGACGAAAGCCAGCGCCAGACCGACGACAAACGAGATGGCTACCATCAGGGTTGATTCGGCAATCAGTTTCAGTGAGATATCGTTCTGACTGCTACCAAAGAGTTTGCGGGTGGCCATCTCCTTGGCACGGAAGCCTGTGTTGGCAACCGTCAGGTTGATGTAGTTGCTGATGGCAAAGAAGAGGATGGCCAGCACGGCAGCCAACAGGATGCGAAGTCGCGACTTATCACCCTTCTGCATGCCCACTCCATCATTCTGTGGTGCAAACATAATGTCTTTGAGTGTCGTGAAAGTCAGTTTTTTAGCCTCCCACTTACCATAGTAATTCTTATCCAGATAATCGGCAATAACAGACTTCTTGCTATCGAGATTGGTGCCTGGGTGCAGCATGAAGAATACCTTACTAGCACCATTGGGACCATAGGTCGCTGTGTAATTCTCGAGCAGATAGCCCATCACCTGCGGATAGCGCTGCATGCTCACGATAATCTGCGTCTCGTTAGGCAGTACGGTATGATCAAAGTCCTTTGCAATCGCACTAACGGTATAGACCAGCGTACTGTCGTAAGGGTCGTCGTGCCCGATACGCACGTGGCGCTCACCAGTAATCAGAATTGATTCACCCATAGGGTTCTTATCGCCAAACAAGCGCTTGGCCAGTCGCTCGGTGATGACACACTTATCGGGCTTGTCAAGCGCTGTACGCCTGTTGCCCTGCACGAGTTCATAGTCGAAGAAATGAAAGAAAGTGGAGTCAACCATCATAATGGTGCTCTTGTCGTCGCCATCCTCCACCACGCGGTCGCCATTTTTGATTTTTCCACTCTGACTCATCACACAGCAAGTCTGCTCCACCTCAGGGCACATCGCCTTGATATCGGCGGCAGCCTGAGGCCACATAAAGAAGAGCACCTCGCTACCAATCAGGCAGATGCGGTCGGCATTCTTGTGCCAACGGTCAATGCTGTACTGCCGCCAAGCATAGTCGCCCATCAGAATAATGAACATTAGCGAAACCACAAGCCCCGCAACGTTTATGAGCGTGTAAAGTTTGTTTCTCGACAGAAATCTTAAATAACTTTTCATATTCTTTTATTCGTTTTTAATATATTCAACAGGATTTTCGTTGGCAGCGCGCCAGCCTTGATAAGCTGCGGTAAACAGATTAACGGCGAGCACTATGACAAGAGAAAGCAGCAACGGCATGAACTCCATAGTTATTGCAAGTCCTGAAATACTGCCAACCATTGGAGCCAACCAATACGAAAGCGGAATGGCAATTACTATGGCGAATACTGATTGAACGACTACGGTAAAGAGCAAACGCAGGGTGATGCCACTAATCTCTGCCCCAAAGACGCGGCGAATGGCAATCTCGCGCCGGCGCTGACCTACAAAATAACTGTTCATTGCCATCAGACCGAGCACGGCAATAAGCAGGGCAACCGCCGTAAAGACGGTTAGCACGCTGAGGAATCGCTCGTATTCTTCGTACCACTCACGGTGTTTCTGGTTCAGCAGGTTTGTCTCGGTTGTTGCAGAGCCTGTCAGTTCCTTCAGCAGACAGGCCATCGCCTCCTCAACCTTCTTGCGGTCGCCATGATATTTCACAAGAGCCATTCGAGGCCGTCCGTAGTTATTGCTAACATAATCATCGGCATTGTCACGGAATTCATCCGACTTCATAAATAAGTAAGGCGTTGGATGCTCCGCTTCTTCCATTACATTCTGATATACCAAATCGGGATAAACGGCCGACACTTTAATATTCATATTTCCTCTTGAAATTAAAATTTCCCGTTCGTCATCGCGCTTGCCGAATTGCCGTAGCAACTGGTGATTTACACCCACTCCACCGTCTGCATAGGTCCTCTCCGGATGGATATTCAGGATGTTAAAGAAGCAACTGTCGCCTATCAGATACCGTATGCTGACAACCGTTCCGTCATCGGCAGTAGTCGTATTATTCTCAAGGCCATCAACAGGCGTGCCATAGCCAAAGCCGACAGCATCAACCTCTGGCATGGCAAGCAATTTGCTGCGGAATGTAAGACGCTGACTCTCGTTAAGCCCAGCAATATCGTATGTTTCAAGAATGTTGTCGATGTCGTAGCCCAACGGCTGGCTCATCCTCTCGCGTATGCCGCTGTTTAGCAGAAGCGTAACCGTAAGCATAACGATGGCAAAGACTGCCTGCAACACCATCAGCACATGACTCCAGCGCTGGCGCACACGGCGACGGAACGTTCCGCGAACGATGTCGATAGGCTGATAGCCGCTGAGTATCGTGGCAGGCACGAAACCAGCCAGCGAGCCTACAAAAATGATACCGAGCAGAATGGCAGCGATGGTAACAATGCCCGTATCCTTCAGCTAATCGAGCGAACAATTAGACATCTCTATTGCCTTGTCTTGCATGGCAAGCGCAATAAGATAGGCTATAACGAAATCAATAGCTGTAAAGAGGATGCTTTCGCCAATCAGTTTGGCAAATACTTGCAACCGCGACAGCCCCAGCAGCCGTCGTGTGGCCATCTCCTTAGAACGCTCCGTGGTGAGCGACACACTAAGATTAACATAGTTGAAGATGGCAAACACCAGGACCAACAGGGCTATTACCACATAGAGATGAGCCATCTCGCGGCTGCCGTGATTAAGGTCGTCGCCCTCAAACGAGCAATCTTTGGCATCATAATAGAGTGTAGAGAGCGGAGTGAGCGTAAGTTTCTTCACGGCATCTATCTGATAGAGCCAGAAAAATGACTTCAGATAGTCGCGCATTTCGGTGATTTTACTTCGCAGGTCGCAGCCCTCACGCTCCATCAGAAACAGCACGCAACTGGCAGCATTATTCATGCTCTCGACGTATGCCGAAGAATGAAGTTGGCGCAGATTCTCGAGGTTTACCACACATTCATACGTTTCGGGGATGACAGAACGGTCAAAATCGTCCATCACCCCGCTGACGGTATAGGTGATATGCTTATCGGCATCCTTTTCATCGTCTAAAGCCAAGACAACCTCTTTGCCTATCGCCTCACCTTCAGGCCAGTAACGCTGGGCAAACTTCTTGCTTACCACCATCTGATTAGGCGCGCTGAGCACCTTCTGCTTATCGCCCGTTAGCAGCTTGTAGTCGAAGAACTCGAAGAAGTTAGGGGCAGTGAGGAGCATCTTAGTGTTAACCTCCTGCCCTTTTATGGTGAATGACATCTCCAAGCCGGAAACGGAGCACCAGTCTTCTATTTCAGGAAAACGGTCCTGCAACTTCTGCCCCACCCGGAAGTTTGACATCATAAATTCCTCGTTGCCAACGACAAAGGTGCGGTCTGCACGCGTCTGGTAGTTCTCTACGGATGTCTGTCGGTAGATGAGGTCGCCCAACAGCAGCAAGAAAGCCATCGACAGACACAGACCCACGATATTTATCAAGGTAAACAGCCTGTGGCGTTGCAGAAATTTCAGATAACTTCTCATCTTCTTATTCGTTCTTTATGCTATTGATAGGATTATCGTTGGCAACGCGCCAGCTCTGAACAACCACCGTGCCGATGGTTACGAGGGCAATGCGCAGCAGAGCCACAAGGAATATCCACCAGTATATCGGAGTTCGTTCGGCAAAGTCCTGAAGCCACTCGTTGCCTATGTACCACGCCAGCGGTGCGGCAACAACGAAACTGCCCAGCAGCAGCCACACATAGCGGCGGCACAGCATTACGAGAATCTGTAAGGTTGATGAGCCCATTACCTTGCGAATGCCAATCTCCTTTCGGCGGTATTCGGTCTCGAACATAGTCATGCAGAACACGCCGATAAGGGTTATTACCATGCAGATGAACGAGAATACAAGCACCTGCGAAGAAAACCTAAGTTCGGCATTGTATGTGAGTTCAAGTTCTTGGTCGAGGAACTTGACCTCGGTTCCCTCCGGAGCACCAAAGCGGATAAGGATGTCACGAATTTTGTTGCGCATCTCAATCTTGTCGATGCCGGCTGCTACGCGCACGTTAAGAGTTCCCAGATTTCTTTCCCAGCCCTTATACGCGTCGCCCATAATCAGAAATGCCATTGGCATATTGTTATTGTCTACACGCGTTGACATGAATCTGACGTTTTTGCACACTCCTATCACCGGCAAATCGTTTTCCAGAAGAGGCTTGTCCATTTCTATCCAGTCCCACTGCTTGCGCGCCGCCTCGTTTATGATGTACACATCCTTGTCGTTTTCGTTGAAATCGTGTCCTTCAATCACCTCTATGCCCATTGTCCGCAAATAGTGCCAGTCAACCGGCATACAAGTAAAGTTTACATGATGGTCTTTGTCGCCACGTCCCCAGCCCATGTACTGGTCTCCGGTGCCCAGTTTAAACTGCGAGTAGCTCACATTCTTCACGCCAGTAAGCCGCATCAGTTCAGAGCGCAAGGCATCGCTCTTGTCTATCACATCCCACACGTTTGCTTGCAGAATCTCGTCTTTGCTGAATCCGTAGTCTGAATGGAATATGTAATGAATCTGCTGCTGAAGAATTCCGATGTAGACCATCATTACCGATGTGATAACGAATTGCAGACAGAGCAGCGCAGTTCTCAGTTTACGTCCCTTCGGGGTGAGTCCGAAAGAGCCTTTCAGCACCAAGGCCGGTTGGAACGATGTGACATAATAGGCTGGATACATTCCGGCAACGATGCCTACAACAACCGACACGACAGCCATAGCAAGCAGAAGCAGAATGTTGCCGCCAAGCGAGATGTCGCCCGAAAGAAGTCCGTGAGCCACCGGTGACTGCGAGAGCAGATAAACAAGCACAGCAGCAAACACGAATGCCAAGAATGATGTAACCACCGTTTCGCCAACCAAGCCCATTCGCAACACCGATTTGCTGTTGCCTAGCACCATGCACGTGTTTACGCTCTTTATGCGCATCGGACTTTCTGCCAGCGTAAAGTTAAGGAAGTTGATGGATGCAATGATGATTACCAGCAGGCACGCCAGTTGCAGAATCCAGTCTACCGTGCGGTTGCCCTTATCTAGCACAAGGTCGAGTCCCGAGAACCACGTTTTGCCAACAGGCGTAAGCCGGATTTTCAATTCTCTGTTCTGTCCGTCGGAGTCTGACATTCCTTGTCCGCCAAGAGCCTTCATTTTCTCGTCAATCTTCGCGGTTACGGCCTTGCCAAGAGTTGCGTTGAGTCCTACGGTATCAACATTTTCCTTCAATTTAATGTAGCACGTATAGTTCCAGTTGTTGACGTTGTCTTTGTTCTCATCGCCAAGATTGCGATAGATGCAATTACTTAAAGAACAGTTTTCGGGCATATCCTCGTAAACGCCGATTACGGGGATGCTGTCCTTCAGATCGCGCATACAACGCCCTGCAACCCGAATAGAGCCGAAATAATTCAATGCAACCGAAGCCGGAATAATCAGGCCTTTCGTGTCGCCTTCCTTCCAGTTCAGCCTGCCGTCAATAAGCCGCGGAGCAAGAATAGAGATGGCATCGTTGCTTACATTGCATATTCCGAACTTTACATCGGTTTCATTATTCTTGAATCTCCACTCGCTGAACCAACACTGAAGCAACGCCATGCCCTCTACCTGTGGCAACGTAGCCAGTTCGTCGGCAACCATTCGGGAGGTGTGTGCCTCCCATCGGCCTTCCTCGAAGATGTCGCGGAACTCAACGCGATAAAGGCGTTCCGAATCCTTCAAACACTTGTTGTACGAGTGATTGTATATCACTTGCGTAAGGAACAGGTAGCAGGCAGAAAATGCCACCGTGAGCCCTATGAAATTGAGCGCGGTTGCCATCTTGAAACGACGCGCCATATAAATCAGACTTCTAAAAATATTCATGGTATTATCTTCTATTTTATTACTAAAACTTCGTTGTCTTTGAATGCCTCGTAACCGCTTGTAACCACGCGCTCGCCCGGCTCCAGTCCCTCAAGAATCTCGTAGAACTGCGGATTCTGACGACCTACGCGAATCTGTCGGCGATAGGCTTTTGCTCCGCCCTTGTCGAGCACGAAAATCCACTGTCCGCCGGTGCTCTGGAAGAATGTTCCGCGAGGAATGATGACTGCTTGCTCGGGCTGACCGAGTTCGAGGTCGATGTAGTATGTCTGACCGGTGCGGATGTTCTCGGGACGCTCGCCCTTGAACACGAAGTCGCAGCGGAACTTGCCATCGCGCACCTCGGGATAAACCTTGCGCACAACAAGCTGGAATGTCTTGTCGCCACGGCTGAATGTTGCCGTCAAGCCCTGACGCACACGGTCGATGTAATGCTCGTCAATCATAGCCTCAACCTTATAGGCTGAGAGGTCGTTGAGCTGACCAATCTTCTGCCCCGGCTGGATGCTCTGACCAAGTTCAACATCGAGCAGACCAAGTTCGCCGTCGATGGCAGAGCGTATCTCGAGTTTGTCCTTGCGCTGGCGAACCATCACAACGTTTCGGCGCATATTCTGAAGGTTGTCTTCCATCTGGTCCATCTGAACGCTGCGGTATATGCTGTCCTGCTTCAGTCGCTTGCTTATGAGCGAGTGCTTCTTTGTAGAAAGCTGATAGTCTTCCTGCGACTGGACGTAAGTCTCGCGGCTTATCAGTTTCTCGGCAAAGAGGCGTTTGTTCTGCTCGTAGGCGCGCTTCTTGCGCTGAGTGTCCATGTCAAGTTGTGCCTTCTCCGTCTGGTTGTTCAGCCGGTCTTGCTGCATGGCAACCTGAGTGTTTCGCAAAAGATTCTGCTTCTCGGCAAGCTCAGCCTCGGCATTCAGAATCTGGAGGTCGAGGTTCGAGTTGCTAAGGCGCACAATTACATCGCCTTTCTTAACCATTGCGCCTTCCTCAACCACCTTTTCGAGTACGATGCCGCCTTCTTCGGGCGAAATCTGAACTACCTGAATTGGCAATACCTGTCCGTTGGTGCGAACGTAGTCCTTAAACTCGTCGCGGCGCACCTCACTGATTGTCAGTTCGTTTCTGTCAACCTTCAGCGTAGAGGCATGATTGCCGAAGATAAGCCAGTCCACAATTGCAAGCAGCACTGCGCCGCCAGCAGCATAAGGCCAATATCTTAGTATTCGCTGTTTCTTAGTTTTCTCTATTGCTCTGTCCATATTGTTTCTCCTCTATAATATTTAACTAATTGTTCCTTAACCATAGTCATAAGTCGGCATTGCAGAAGCGTTGCCTTCGACTTCAGCAGTTCTGCCGATGTTGTGTGAAGGTCGATGGCGGTGCTCAGTCCTTCCTCAAACTGCCGGCGCGTAAGTTGATATGCCAGACTGTCGGCCTCGACTTTCTTCTCCATCTGCGCCGTCTGCTTTATGTAGCCTTGCCAGTCTTGCCAAGCCTCCCTACTCAGTTTTTCGAGTTCCAGATGCTTCTGCTCGTATGCCTCGCAAGCCATCTTGTAGTTGTTCTTTGCGCGGCGGATGCCCATTGCCGACTGCAACCGGCTGAAGAGAGGTATGCTGAGCGTAAAGCCTACATACTCGCCCATATTGTTCTTAAACTGACTGCTGAAAGCGGCTGTGTTGGCAGCGTGAAGTGTTTTGTAGAATGTTGTTCCGATGCCTGCACCTACCGACAGCGTTGGCATGAGCGATGCGCGAGCCTGCCGCCATTCGTGCTTCGATGCCGTAATCTTGTATCGTGCCTGCTGAAGGGCAGCATGTTCCTCATCGTTTAGCATGATGCCCGAAAGAACAGCCTCATCGGTCTTTGTTGTCTGCACATCGAGCAAGAGCGAATCGGCAACGGGGAAGGCCATCTCTTTCTTCAGTTCGAGAAGAGCCGATTCGTAGAGGCTTTGCTGACGGGTTAGTTCGTAGTCGGCCTCGGCTTTCTGCGATTCTACCAGTGCGACATCGGTATGGCTCTTGCGTCCCACTTCTTCAAGAATCTGCGTCTGCTTCAGCAGGAGTTCGGTTTCAGCAACCTTTTCGGCAGCCATCTTAACCAGTCCTTCGTAATATGCCACACTCGTGAAGGCTTGCAGAACGCTCAGCGCGGTCTCGTTCTGTTGCTGACGCAAAGCCTGATGTCCCATCAGCCTGCTTGCCTCGGCAGCCTTTAGCGCATGCAGACGGCTGAATCCGTCGAACACCGGAAGCGATGCGTACAGCGAATATTCGTTATAGAAGGTGCTCACATCGGTATAGCCGTTTGTCTCGGGATTGATGGCGCGGCCAAAGTTGTACTGCGCCCCCACGCTCGCCCCAACCGAAGGCAGGAAGTTGCCGATGGCTGCGGTCTTGTCTGCCTTGCGGTTGTCGAGTTCGAGTTCCGTGCGCCTTACTTCGTGATTGTGCTTTACGGCATATTGCATGCACTGCTGCATTGTCCACGGAGTCTGTCCGGCAGACTTACCAACGTGTGCAGCGGCAAAAGCAAGTAATATAATCAAGGTTCGTTTCATACTTTTTTTGTTTTTCTGACACAAAGTTAGAGGCTAAACGGCTTCGTGCCAAGCATTTTAACACGCCCAGAGGCAGAACGTCTAAATTTTAGACACTCGCCCGTATGATTTTTTTACAAATCTTAGTAATTTTACAGCCATGAACAAGTACGGAACTATTTTGATTGTCGATGACAACACAGCAATCCTGACAGCCATGCGCTATCTTCTGGATTCAACCTTCGAGCTGATACTAACAACCACTCAGCCCGATGACATTCTTAAACTAATGGCACAGCAACCCATCGATCTTGTTGTGCTCGACATGAACTTCACGCTTGGCGTAAACAACGGCAACGAGGGCCTGTTCTGGCTCAGAGCCATCAGGAAGCAGCACCCCGAAACGCCCGTCGTTCTGCTCACCGCCTATGCTGATGTAAATCTGGCTGTAAAGGGTCTGAAGAACGGTGCGTCGGACTTCATAACCAAGCCGTGGGACAACGACGAACTTATCCACAAACTAAAAGATGTGCTCGACATGAAGAACGAAATCGTAAGCCTCGACGAGATGGAGAAGGAGCACATTCGCCGCACCATCGACCACTGCCACGGCAACCTCACTCAGGCGGCCGAACTTCTGGGCATCACGCGCCAGACTCTCTACAACAAAATGAAAAGACTATGACGTGGCAATACATCTCTATCGCAATAATCCTCGTTGCGCTGTTCGCGGCGTTCTTCATGCACCAGCGTATGCTTAAACTGCGCGCGCACCTTATGCAGGAGGCAATTCGCAACCGCGACTTCACCTTCAGGATGCCTACAAGCGGAATGTTCTCGGGAGAACGCGCCATGCAAGAGGCTCTGAACCATCTGGGCGAAACCATCCGCCAGCAGATAAACCAGAACGAGGTTGAATCGTGGGAACGCCTTACAAGGGTTCTGACGCACGAGATGATGAACGCCACGGCTCCCATCACCAGCATAAGCCAGTCGCTCATGAGCCGCCCCGACGTTAAGGGCACGCCGCTCGAAGACGGCATAACGGCCATTTACGAAACATCGCGCCACCTTAGCGAGTTTGTTACCAACTACCGCAAGATGTCGGAACTCGAAAAGCCCGTTCTCGCCGTGGTTGAACTTAACAAGATTGCCGACGACCTAAGCAAGGCTTATCCGCAACTGCAATGGGAAATAAATCTGCCCCACGGTCTGAAGGTTCGCGCCGATGCTGGAATGTTGCGCCAAGTGCTTATGAATCTGGCAAAGAACGCTGCCGAGGCTGATGCCACAAAGATTGTTCTTGAAGAAATTCCTGATGCCAAGCAGAGCAGCCGCATAAGTCTGTTTATGGGCAACGACGGACTGCCAATACCTGCCGAGAACCGCCAGTCGCTCTTCGTCCCATTCTTCACCACCAAGCGCAGCGGCAGCGGAATAGGCTTGTCGCTGAGCCGCCGCATGATGATTCAGCAAGGCGGAATGCTCGACCTTGCCGAAACGCCCCGACAAGGCTGCCACGCGGCTTTCATACTAACAGTTGAGAAGGATTGACAATGGGCAATTTCTTTAGTTGAGAATTGAAAGTTGAAAATTGAAAATTCTTTTCCCGAATTGTGCTTTGTCAATTATGAATTGTTAATTGTATTATCCAAGTAAGCCGATAGTAAGGGGGTAGCAAGCCGATAACAAGTCAATAACGAGCCAATGACAAGCCGGAAGGTACGGGGAATTGCAGAAAAAGATGACGCCATTTTTTCTACAATTCCCCAATCCGCGCAGTTGACACGACTTTTCATATTTCGAGTTTCAACTGTACTGATAAAGATGGGCTATGTTAAAATCTTAGTCCCGCGGATATATATATGAAATGATTGTCGGGGATATATGAATTTTTGTAATCGCAGATTCTGAAGCCAACTGCGCTTGAAACGCCGACGACTTTAAAACATTTTGAATATCCTATCGAAACATCGTAATTAGTATTCTTCATCTCACTACTACTTGTAGTTTTCCCGGTTTTAAACTTCAAATGCAGTTCGTCATTTTCTTTGTTTATAACACTGCTGTCCAAAGAAAATTTCTTAGACATGATTTAAATTAGTCATTTTCAATGAGTTACGCGAATATTATTTTTTTTCGAGATTTGATTTTGTACTTTTGCAAATCGTATTGCAAGAGGCAGAAATCATGAATCAAGGAAAGACCGTATTCGCTCAGATCATGTCGCTCATACCAAGATATGAGTTCGATAAGTGCGTAAAGAGATACAATGGCAATAGACATGCCATCGGGTTCAAATGCAGAGACCAGTTTATGGTGATGAGCTTTGCTCAGTTCACAGACCAGATTAGTCTCCACAGCATTGATGCAACGTTGGTGGCCCTCTCTTCCAAGCTCTATTCGAGCGGAATAAGATATATCCAACGTTCTACTTTGGCTCATATCAATGAGACCAAGGATTGGCATATATACCATGATTTCGGGCAGATTCTGATTGCCAGGGCAAGAGAACTTTACCAAAGTGAGCCATCCAGACTTGATGTGGACGGTATCGTATATGCCTTTGACAGCAGCACTATCAAGCTGTGCCTCTAGCTCTGTCCGTGGGCTCGTCTGCACCATGACAAGGGTGGTGTAAAGATGCACACACTGTTGGATTTGCGTGGATCTATACCTACATTCATATATCTGACAGAGGCTGCCGTTCATGACTCCAAGGCTATGAGTTTGATTCCCGTAGAGCCAGGAAGCTATTATCTCATGGACAAGGGCTACGTTGACTTCAAGCAACTGTTTAACCACTTTCATCGCCAGCAAGCTTTCTTTGTGACAAGAGCCAAAGACAACATGAAGTATGTAGTGCTGGAGAAACGAACTGTAGACAAGCAGACTGGAGTTATAAGCGATGCTATCATAAGGCTTACCGGACCGCTGACCTCCAAATGGTATCCCGACACACTCCGCATGGTTGTTTATGAGGATTATGCTACAGGCAACGTCTATAGATTCTTGACAAACGATTTCACTCACTCCTACCTGACCATTGCAGAGCTCTATAGAGAACGCTGGCAGGTGGAATGTTTCTTCAAATGGATTAAGCAGCGACTGCACATCAAGTCGTTCTACGGAACGAGTAAGAATGCAGTATTCTCGCAGATTTGGATTGCCATCTGCGACTATCTGCTGCTTGCCATTGCTAAGAAAGTGTATCATGTTGATCAAGATTTTTATATTTTATCTGCTGCCATCGGGAAAGTACTCTTTGAGAGGAAGCCCTTAGGCGAGCTATTTGTTAAACCCAAACGTCTTCAGAATGACTCCGATGATGGTCAGCTAACCTTATGGGAAAATTTCTTTGGACAGTAGTG